>JAGBEM010000192.1 GCA_017936985.1 Oscillospiraceae bacterium | reverse complement strand
GAAAGTAAAAGGAAATTTTTAGAAAATATATATTGGAGGTAACCTATGGAACTCGGATTCTGGTCACTCGTACCCCCGCTGCTGACGATCATCTTGGCCCTGACCACCAAGAACGTCTTCATTTCCCTGCTCATCGGCATCCTTACCGGCAGCCTGGTGCTGTGCGGCGGCGCTCCCATTGAAGGCATCAACAATGCCATCTATTCCATTGCCGGCTCCATGAGCCAGGGCAACACCCTGATCATCGGCTCTATCCTGATCACCGGCGCAGTCATCTACCTGATGGAAAAATCCGGCGGTATCGAAGGCTTTGTCAACGTGGTCGTTCGCAAGATGAAGCTGATCAAATCCAAGCGCGGTGCCAACCTGTTTACCTGGCTGCTGGGTCTGGCGGTTTTCACCTCCGGTACACTGAGCTGCATGGTCACCGGTGCTGTTTCCCGGCCTGTCAATGACGCACTGAAAGTTCCCCACGAGAAGTCCGCCTTTATCGTCCATACCACCTCTACCCCCTGGTGCGTGCTGTTCCCCTTCAGCGGATGGCTGGCATCCATGGCCGGTTACCTGGTATCCGGCGGCGTGCCTGAGGGCGAAAGCGTTTCCATGCTGTTCTCTTCCATTTTCCTGAACTTCTACTGCATCCTGGCAATTCTGATGGTGCTTGTAATTTCCCTGATCCAGAAGGACTTTGGCCCCATGGCTAAGGCCGAGAAGCGTGCTGCCGAAACCGGTATGCTGGACGATCCCGCCCACGCACCCAAGGAAGCTAAGGAAGCTGCCAGCTCCGGCGTGAAGCCCCGGGCATGCAACTTGCTGGTACCCATCGGTGTGCTGATCGCTGTCATGTTTGGTATGCTGCTGTACACCGGCAAGGGCAACATCATGGACGGTGCCGGCACCCAGGCGCTGATCTGGGCTGTGGTAGCAGCCCTGCTGACCATCATGATCATGACCGTAGCCCAGAAGCAGTTTAAGATCGGCGAAGTTATCGATGAAATGTTCAAGGGTATGGCCCATATGCTCCCCCTTGCCTTCGTGCTGTTGTTCGGCTTCACTATGGGCACCATCGTCAAAAATCTGGACACCGGCGCTTACCTCAGCAGCCTGTTCCAGCAGCTGCTGTCCCCCGCCCTGCTGCCTGCGCTGACCTTCCTGATCGCAGTACTGATCTCCTTTGCCACCGGCACCTCCATGGGTACCATGGCGATCATGGCCGTGATCTCCCTGCCTATGGCCTATGATATGGGCTCCAACATTGCTCTGGTAGCCGGCGCTATGTTCGGCGGCTCCATCTTCGGCGATCACTGCTCCCCCATTTCCGACACCACCATCATGACCTGCTCCACCACCGGCTGTGACATTATCGACCATATCAAGACCCAGGCACCTTACTGTATCTTGCTTGCGGTCGTCAGCTTTGTGATGTATGTGATCTTCGGATTTATCATGTAAATACTTTCTGCCGGCAGCAAAAGCTGCCGGCGGTTTTTTGTCATAGAACCATCCCGGCACCCATAGAGTTTTTCGAGGAGGGATGGACATGACCCAAGACCCAATGACACTTCCCCACCGTCTGACACTGAATGAACGCCGGCAGCTAACCATGACCGGAGTGTCAGAGGTGGTCAGTTTTGACGATACCGCAGTGATTTTGCGCACCGAATTGGGGATGCTAAGCATCCAGGGACAGCAGCTACAGCTAAAGACTCTTTCTTTGGACGGCGGTCAGGTAGCGGTGGAAGGCACTGTTTCCGCTCTGATTTATGAAGAGCCCCGGCACCGATCCGGTCTGCTGGGCAGACTGTTCGGATGATCTCCCCGGCAGTTGCCGCCCAGCGGTTGTGGATCAGTTTTCTTTTGGGTGGGCTTCTTGGGGTGCTGTATGGCTTTTTGCGCCCGCTCCGCGTCAAACACAGGCACTTCGGGGATCTGATTTTCGTGCTGGCAGCAGGGGTCGTGTGGGTGTATCAGAGCTTTGCTGTCTGCCTGGGAGATCTGCGGCCGGGCTATTGGGCCGGGCTGGCAGCCGGATGTATTCTGTGGGAGATCAGCATTGGCCGGCTGCTGCGGCCGGTATTTGTATTTTTCTGGAAATGGTTTGACAGAATTTTCGGTTTCCCCTTCCGTCTTTTGCGAAAAATTTTCAGAAAAATACGCACTTTTTTGAAAATTCTATTTGCATATGTGAAAAAATGGGGTACAATAGATAAGATAAAAAGAGCCGGGACTGCACCGGACAGAAAGGATGTCCGCCATGGCAAAGGGAAAAGGCGTATTCGGCCGGGTTCGGCTGGTCTACAAACGCAGCAGCAATGTGACCAAGATCGTGGTTTTGTGCGCTATCGTGTTGTCTACGGTGACACTTCTGATCCTGGGCAGCGTGATCCGTGACACTCGGGCCCGGACAGATGCCCTGCGGGCGCAGGCCTCCCGGCTGGAGCAGAGCAACAATCGCCTGGAAGAATTGATCGACAGCCTTGGCACTGTAGCCGGCATTGAGCAGATCGCCCGGGAAAAGCTGGGTCTTGTAGACCCGGACAGCGTCATTATCACACCGGAAAGCTAATAATTATTGGAGGAAGCAAAGCAAACTATGGAGTTAACCGTCGGAGCCATTTTAGAGGGTAAAGTCAAATCTATCACCAATTTCGGCGCATTTATCGCCCTGCCGGAGAACAAGACCGGCATGGTACATATTTCTGAGGTCGCCAATGCCTATGTCAGCGACATCCGTCAGCACCTGACCGAGGGTCAGGATGTGAAGGTCGTAGTCATCGGCCTGGAAAACGGCAAGGTCAACCTGTCTATCAAGCGACTGGAAGCCAAGAGTGTCCGGGAGAATACCGGAAACCGCCCCAATTTCCAGAACCGGCCTGCTCAGCAGACCCAAAACCGGCCTGTCCGCACTGCGCCCACACCGCCCCCTGCACCCAAGACCGCCGACCAGCTTTTTGAAGAGAAACTGAAGGCGTTCATGTCCGAATCCGACAGTAAGATCTCCTCCATTCGGCAATACAGCGATCACCGCACCAAAAGCCGCAGAAGATGATTGATCCGGGTCGCTGCCACGCAGCGACCCTTTTTACGGATACAATACCGAAAACCGTTTAATGAGGTAAAATATTATGTCAACCATCGTGATCACCGGAGGCTCCCGGGGTATCGGTGCGGCAGCGGTCGCCCAGTTCGCCCGGCAGGGACACCAGGTCTTCTTCCTGTACGAAAAGAACCATGCCGCCGCCCAGACCGTTGCAGAAAAAACCGGTGCTACCGGAATTTGCTGCGATGTTGCCGACGGGGGCTCAGTCCGTGCCGCTTTTCAGAAGATCGGCGATGTGGATACCCTGATCTGCAACGCAGGCATCTGCCACAGCGGTCTTATGCAGGATGTGAACGAAGCCACCTGGGACCGGCTGTTTGCCGTAAATGTAAAAGGCATCTACAACTGCGTCAATGCCGCCATGCCGGCATTTTTACGTAAGCAAAAGGGCAATATCATCACCGTCAGCTCCATGTGGGGACAGGTCGGTGCATCCTGCGAAGCCGCCTATTCCGCCACAAAGGGCGCTGTCATTGCCCTGAGCAAAGCCCTTGCCCAAGAGTTGGGACCCAGCGGCATCCGGGTCAACTGTGTCGCTCCCGGTGTGATCCAGACTGATATGTGCGCCAATGTAACCGCAGAAACCATGTCCCAGCTGGCAGAAGACTCCTGCATCGGCCGCAACGGCACGCCGGAGGATGTGGCCCAAGCCTTCCTGTATCTGCATGATGCGGATTTCGTGACCGGACAAGTTCTTGCCGTCAACGGCGGTTATGTCTTATAAAAAGGAGAAAACATATGAAAATTGCCATCGCCTGTGACCACGGCGCTCTGGAACTGAAAAACAAGCTGATCCCCTACCTGTCCGCACAGGGACATGACGTGGAGGACTTTGGCACCTATACCGACGCTTCCTGCGACTACCCGGATTATGCTGCTGCGGCGGCACGAGCTGTAGCAAATGGAGAGTGTGACCGGGGTATCGTGCTTTGCACTACCGGTATCGGGGTCTCCATCGCTGCCAACAAGATCAAGGGTATTCGCTGCGCCCTGCTGTCAGACCTGAAAAGCGCCCGGCTGACCCGGGAGCACAACGACACCAACATGATGGCCTTAGGTGCCGGGATCGTAGCGCATGATCTGGCGCTGCAGATCGTGGACACCTGGCTGACCACGGAATTTTCCAACGCAGAACGCCACAGCCGCCGCATCGAAAAGCTGATGGCTCTGGAAAACTGATTGAATACAAAGATCGCCGCTGCTTGCCGCAGCGGCGATCTTTGTATTCAAATTTCAGTTTGTCGCTCTGTTACACAAAGTTGTCATTCTGAGCGAAGCAGGAAAATCAGAAAGATTTTCCTGCGAAGTCGAAGAATCCGTCTCCTTGCGTGAAGAAGAACGGATCCCTCGACGCGCTCCGCTTGCTCGGGATGACAGATTTGTTCTGTGCGACAAATTCCAATTTGCCGTTGCTTGTCTGTTCAAGAATTATTCACATATTGCTTTTTTAGCCGCGGTATGGTAAACTGTGTGCATCTGTATTTCGACAAAGACAGGATGTGTATATATTGAAGATCAAGACCCGCTCTTTGCCCTATGATCAGGTCATAGCCCTGCCGAAAGCCAAGCGCCGCAAGCCGCTGCGTCCTAATTTTCTGCTGAGCACCGTAGTCCGGGTAGCAGCCATTTTCGACCTGCTGCCCACCCACTTCCGTTACACCGCCGAGGGCATGGAAAAGATCAAGGGACAGCCCTGTCTGATCCTGATGAACCATTCCAGCTTTATCGATTTGAAGATCATTTCCAAGATCATGTATCCCAAGCGTTACGGCATCGTCTGCACCCACGATACTCTGGTGGGCAAGGAATGGCTGATGCGCTTTTTGGGCTGTGTGCCTACCCGGAAATTCGTCAGCGATACGACCCTGATCCGGGATATGGAATATCTGCTCAAGGAAAAGAAGACCAGCGTCCTGATGTACCCGGAGGCCGGCTATTCCTTTGACGGCACCACCACGACCCTACCCCGGAAAATGGGTGTGCTGCTGAAAAAGCTGGGTGTGCCTGTGGTCACTGTGATCACCAGCGGTGCTTTCGCCCGGGATCCGCTGTACAATATGCTGCAGCTTCGTAAAGTCAAAGTCAGCGCCCGAGTCAAGTGCCTGTGCACTGCCGAAGAAATCAAGGAAAAATCCGTCAAAGAGCTGGACGCGCTGCTGGACGACGCCTTTTCCTTTGACAATTTCTCTTGGCAGAAGCAAAACGGTATCCACATCACTGAATCTTTCCGGGCCGACGGTCTGCAACGCATCCTTTACAAGTGCCCTCACTGCGGTGCCGAGGGGCCGATGGAAGGCAGCGGCACCACCCTTACCTGCCATCACTGCGCAAAAACATGGGAGCTGACCACCTTGGGCGAACTGTCTGCCCGGGAGGGAGATACGGAGTTTGCCCACATTCCCGACTGGTACGCCTGGCAGCGCCAACAGGTTCGCAAAGAGTTGGAGGACGGCACTTATAAGCTGGAAACCGATGTCAGCATCGGCATGATGATCGATTACAAAGCCCTGTACATGATCGGTGACGGTCACCTGCGGCACGATGAGAACGGCTTTTTGCTCACCGGCGGCGACGGCAAGCTCCGCTACGAGCAGGGGCCTTTGGCCTGCCACAGCTTAAATTCCGATTTCTTCTGGTACGAGATCGGCGATGTGATCGGCATCGGCAACAACGAGGCACTGTACTACTGTTTCCCCAAGGACAGCACGCCGGTGACCAAGACCCGATTGGCAGCAGAGGAGCTGTACAAGCTGAAAAAAGCAAAGCGCACCACCACACCAGTATAAATTCACAAAACCGGCTGTCTGCAGACAGCCGGTTTGCTATTTATTCCACGTTCAGTTCGCCGGTGATCTCGCCGGAGGCAGTCTCCACTGCGATCTGGTAAATACAGGCGCTGAGTTTTTGCATCACCAATCCTGCGGCAGACAGCTTGTCCGTCTGTTCCAAAACATCCAGCAGATCTTCCGTATCCTCTTCCGAAGGTTCTTCCGAGGGTGCATCTGCAACGATGTTCCAGCCCAGCACACCCTTTCCATCGGTGTTCAGGCAGTAGACCCGACCGTCCTCGCCCTGAAGCTGGGTAATGAGAACGCCAGCCTCATTGAAATAGCGCAGTCCGCCATCGATCCAGGCCCAGCCGGTTGCCAGAGAGCCGTCGCCGTGCTGGTAAAAATGCAGCTTTTCAAAAGTGATCCAGCCCTCTGCCGCACTGTCGCCATCACAATAATGGCTACCGTTTTCCGTATGCTGCCAGCCTTCTGTGCCGGCATGGCCCGGTGTCCACTGGGCGTACAGGGTGGTGTTGGCATTGATCACCGTTTCTTCGGCAACTGGTTGGGTTCCTTCTTTATCCAGTGTCCAGCCTGTGAATGCATAGCCGCTGCGCTGGGCAGTGGTCAGTGTGCCCAGGTTGTGTCCCTTGGCTACCACCATCTGATCGGTCAGCGCTTCGCCGCCGTTGCCGTTGAAGCTGACTGTGCAGTATTTATCCCAATCGGTTACGACTTGAAATTGACTGTGGTGCAGCTGCACCGTTTCGGTTTTGGTAACCACAGCGCCATTTTCCAAAACGTGGATCGTCACGGTGGCTTCCACGGTTAGATCATATGTACCGGCAGGCATTTTCCGGAAAGGCAGGGCATTATTGATGCTGGAACTGTTCAGCGCGGTTTTACCGTTCTTAGGCTGCGCCGTACCGCTGTGCTTGGTCTGGCCATCCTCAGAGCAAACCGTAACGGTAACGCTGTCCACCTGCGAAACCTCCGCGCTAACACTGCCTTGAACCACAAAGCTGTAGCCCTTGTGCAAATTGGTAGGCACCCGCAGGCTTTTGATCGTCACATCGTCGGCGCAAACGCTCTCCATTGCCAGCTTTTCCGCTTCCGCATAGCCAGTCTTGTCGCCGTAACGCACACGATACCAGTATTTTCCGTAAGGTGTCTTGAACAGGCCGGTAACCTGAAGCCACTGGCCGGCGATGACGCTCATAGAAGCTTCCGGATCATAGACGCCCGGATCGCCGGGCTCTTTATAAATTACCGCATTTTCCGTGACCATGGCCTGCATATTGCAGGCATAATCTTCACACATATCCGCATAGGACTTCAATCCAAAATAGGCAATGCCATCAAACACCGTCCAGCGGTCATAGTATGCACAGAATTGATCGATGGTGCAGCTGATGGGGTCACCTTCTGCCCAATAGCGGCCTGCGATGGAAGCATCGTAACACTCAACAAAATACATCACGCCGTCCAAAATAGCGTGGACTACCAATGCATGTCCGTAAATTGAGCCGGCTGCAGTGTTGGTTTTTTCAAAGCCCACCACCATATTGTACACGTCAATGGTACCGTTGTTGGTAATGGCATTCAGAGCTTCCTTCAAGCTGTACTTGGATGCCGGATAGCTTTTGACCCGGTAGCCGCCAGTGGTCATATCCATAGCGCTGTAAAGGTCATACTGCCGCTTGCCGTCAGCCGCATAGATCTTCCTGTCGATGCCCAGACAAAACATCTGCCAGCTGACCAGGGTACCGCAGTAGCCGTTGAAGTTTTCTCTGCCACTGGCACTTAAGGATCTCTGATAAGCGGAACGGATCTGCTTCTGGATCTCCGCAGCAGAGAGGGCCGCGGCATCTGCAGTCTGCGGTGCAGGGACCAGAGAAATGGCCAAAACCAGTGCCAAAAGTGCTGAAATTACGCGAATTTTCACGTTTTTTCGTCCTTTCTTCCTCAATACAAAGGCCTGAAAAATTTACAATCTAACGAGTATTATACCATAATGTATCCAAATTTTCAATAGTTGTAACCAATTTTTTCCTTTTCTTCTTCCATAATAAGCCGGTTTTTGTTCTGTTTTTACTGCTGGTTTACCATAATCTCCAAAGGAATCGCCCCGGTTTTCCGGTTTTCTATGCGCATGGGTATTCAAATTTCAGTTTATCGCTCTGTTGCACAAAGTTGTCATTCTGAGCGAAGCAGGAAAATCAGAAAGATGTTTCTGCAAAGTCGAAGAATCCGTCTATTTGTGTGTAGGAGAATGGATCCCTCGACGCGCTCCGCTTGCTCGGGATGACAGATTTGTTCTGTGCGATGAATCCCAATTTGTCCAGTCTCTCCCTTTCGCATTTATCTTGCAATTTCCCCCGTATCATGGTAGAATAATCCCACGATTCAGAAAGGAGGAAACCGTCATGCGCCGCATATTCGCTGTCATACTGTGCCTTTTCCTGCTGGCCACCACGGTTTCCGCCGCCGGCACGGTCAAGGAGCTGCAAAGCAATACCCAGGTAGACTCCGACGGTACCTGCCAGGTCAGTCTGACCATGCAGCTTTCCCTGGATGCCGCTGAAAACGACCTGGTATTCCCCCTGCCCCGTACCGCCCGGGATGTTTCTTTGAACGGTCACAATGTCCGCTCTCCCCTGCGCTCCGGTTATCGGATCGTGGATCTGAGCGATGTTGTCCCCGGTGCCGGCATCTATACCGTTACGATCCAATATTCCCTGCCGGACTCCACTGTCCTCAACGACGAAGATCAGCTCATTTTGCAGTTTGATCTGTTAAACGGCTTTGCCTTCCCTATTGAGAAGATGCACTTCACCGTTACCCTCCCCGGCGCACCGGAATACCGCCCCGGGTTTACCAGCACCTACTACCAGGAAACCGCGGATTCCCTGATGGATCTAACCATCGAGGGCAATACGATCTCCGCCACCGTCACGCAGCCGTTAAAAGACCAGGAAACACTGACCATGTCCTTGGTGGTATCGGAAGATATGTTCCCCCAGTCCGTTGCCAAGAAATGGAAAATGGGCACCGACGATGTGATGATGCTGGGTCTTGCCGTTCTGGCACTGACCTATTGGCTGCTGACCATGCGCTGCCTGCCGCCCCGGCGCAGCAGAAAGGCTCAGGAACCGGAGGGTCTTACTGCCGGCGAACTGGGCTGCTGCCTGACAGGTCAGGGCGTGGACTTTACCATGCTGGTGGTCTCCTGGGCACAGATGGGCTACTTGCTGATCCAGCTGGACGATAACGGCCGGGTGCTGCTGCACAAGCGCATGGACATGGGCAACGAACGCAGCGATTTTGAAGTCCGTTATTTCAAAAATCTTTTCGGCCGCCGCCGTACGGTAGACGGCACCGGCCTGCACTATGCCCGGCTGTGCCAAAAGGCCGCCCGTGCCACCCCCAATATCCGGGATTACTACCAGCGGTCTTCCGGAAACCCCAAGATCTTCCGCTTTCTTTGTACCGCCATCGGCCTTCTCGGCGGCATTTCCCTTGCGACCGCCTTCGCCAACGACACCGTTTGGCAGGTAATTTTGTCAATTCTTCTGGGCGCTGTGACTACGGTTTCTTCCTGGATCATTCAAACCGGCGCAAAAGCCCTCCATCTGCGCAGAAAGCAGTTTTTGTGGCTGGGCCTTGGCTGCAGTGTGCTGTGGCTGTTGCTCGGCATCTGGTCCGGCGAGTGGAATGTGGCTGTGTTGGTCATCGTCTCCCAGTGGCTCTGCGGCCTTGCCACCGCCTACGGCGGACGCAGAAACGAAGCCGGCAGACTGTATATGTCCCAGATCTTAGGCCTGCGACGATATATGTGCCATGTCAGCACCGGAGATCTGCAGCGGATCTTGCAGCAGAAT
Source organism: Oscillospiraceae bacterium (assembly GCA_017936985.1). The sequence continues at coordinate 9,186 of JAGBEM010000192.1, read as the reverse complement.
CCCGATTATTACTACGCCCTGGCGCCTTACGCCATGGCGCTGGATGTAGACCGTATCTTTGCCAAACGCTTTGGCAAGCAGCAGCTGCCCCAGTGTACCTATATGACCACCGGTATGGATGGTCACGCCACCGCCCGGGAGTGGAACAACCTTCTCCGGGAAGCAGTCAGCGCCCTGGACGAGCGCTACCAGCGCCTGGCTTTGGAACAATTCCTCGGAAAATAAGCTTGGAATTACAAAGCATCTCCGCTACGGCGATGCGCCACGGGAGAGGTTCACAGGGGAGGGTGTATTTGACGCGCGGGAGCGCGGCTCTAACGCCTCCTCTGTGTCGGCTTCTTTTCGTTCTTTTCTTGCCGAAACAAGAAAAGAACATGATCCCGCCCTACAATCCGGCTCGTAATGACAGTCTAATAACCCAAAACAAGGAAAGACGCCGGTTTTCACCGGCGTCTTTGTTATTCTTCCACTTTCTTTTCCGCATTCAGCGCATCCACCACAATATCCGGATAGGGATTGACGATCACTGTCCGGTACGTATGATAGATCACCATCCCCGGCTTTCCTGCCGGGGTCTTTTTTACCTGCTTGACCGGGGTTACATCCACAGGCACATTCTGTCCGGCCGTGGCTTCGGCATAGTACGCCGCCAGCTGCGCCGCCTGGGTCACAGTGTCATCCGGCACGCTCTTTCCTGCGCAGGCGATGATCACATGGCTGCCGTGAACTTTCTGGGCATGGAGCCAAAGATCATCTTTTCTGGCCATTTTGAATGTCAGCTCATCATTCTGCCGATTGTTCCGCCCCACATAAATGGAAAATCCGTCAGTGGATTCAAACCGCAGCGGCGGTAATTTCGACTGCTTGATCCGCTTTTTCCCGGCATCTGCCCGGATATAACCGCCCTGCTGCAGCTCCTGCCGGATCTCCTCCAGCTCCTGCTCACTGCCGGCCCGGTTCAGCTCGTCCAGCACGCTGAGCAAATACCCCAGCTCCTGCTGGCCCAGCTCCATCTGCCGGGTCAGTTCCTTTTCCGCGGTTTTCATCCGGGCGTAATCCTTGTAGAATTTCGCCGCGTTCTGCTGCGGCGAAAGGATATTGGAAATGGAGATCTGTATGACAGGCATTTGCTCATCATAAAAATCCTCCGCTTCCAGAACCGTCTGTCCCTTTTGGATCCGGTGCAGATTGGCGGTCACGATGTCGCCCAGCTGCCGCAGCCGCTCCCGGTCGAAGGTCTCAGCCAGTTCCTTTTCCTGGATGGCCAGCTTTCGCCGGATCCGGGTCACCAGATTTTGCACCGTTTTTCTCAGGCCCTGACCCTTTTGCCGGATGGCATCATTTCTGTCCCGGACCGTATAGTACATATCCAGCAGCCCCGAAAAGCTGTCCGCAGTCCGGCTTTCCCCATACTGCCGGATGGGGCAGAAGGCAAACTGCTTGGGCGTTCCGTCCGCCTGGGCATAGTAATAGGGCTTGGGATGGCAAAGATGCTCCCGGAAGAAAAGGTACAGCTTTTCTCCCAGCACCTGAGCATCCGAGCCGTCTACCCGGGCATCCGTATCCGAAGCCGCGAACAGCGCCGCCTCCCGGCATACCAAGGGGGACAGACCGCCCAGCCCATCCATCAGCCGGTCTGAAAGCACATCCGCCCCCGGCGCTTTCAGCAGGTTTATATAATTTTCTTTTTCCAGCATCCGCGGATCCAGTTTTTCCACCGGCTCCGGCAGCTGATATTTAAGTCCCGGCAAAGCTGCCCGCTTGGCACTTTCATCCAAACCGATCCTGCGCAGGCAGTCGATGATCCGCCCCTCCGGGGACAGAAGATACAGATTGCAGGTTCTGCCCATCAGCTCCGCAATCAGCTTTTTCTGCACCAGATCGCCCATTTCATCGATGCAGTCAAAAGTGAAGATAGCGCACCGCTCCATGCTCAGCTGAGAAACCTCCACCAGTCTTGCGCCGGACAGATGCTTTCTCAGCAGCATACAAAACATGGGCGGCTCCGGCGGATTTTCCGGATTGGCCTGGGTCAGATGCAGCCGGGGCGCTGCCGGATTGGCTGCAAACAGTAGCTTGTCCCGGCCCTCCCGATGCCGCAGGTGCAGCACCACCGTATCCCGGCTGGGCTGGTGTATCTTTTCTATCCTGGGCTCCTGCAAAGCGCGGATCTCCTCCAGCACACAGGATAAATAAAACGCATCAAATGCCATTACTCGGCCTCCATCATAATATGGAACAGTTCATTGAGCCTGTCCGTCTTTCCTGCCAGGTACAGCGCACCAAATAACGTCTCCAATCCGGTGGCCTTGGCATACTCCTGGGGCGTTGCGGACTTAGGGGCAGCGTGGGAGTGGGCATTTTTGCCCCGGCGGTAGTATGCCGCCTCTTCCTCCGTCAGATGCGCCATCAGTTTGTCCACCAGCTTTGCCTGGGTCGGCGCTTTGACCAGCTCCACCGCCTCTTTGTGCAGCCGCTTGACGGTCTGCCCGCCTTTGGCACACAGGTAGGCCCGGCACAGGATCTCATAAGCCGCATCCCCAATGTGGGCCAGGCCCAGATTAGATATGGCATCGATACTCCCTTTGTCCATATGCATCTGAAAATAGTTTTCCACGGCATTTTCCCCGCTCTCAAAGGATTGTGCCCTTACAATAGCAGATTTTCCCCAAAATGTAAAGCTACCGCCGCTTTTCAAATTTCAGTTTGTCACCCTGTTGATTTGCAATTTGTAGGGCCCGGCGTCCTCGACGGGCCGCTTCGCGGACGGACTGTCCGGGAGGCCAGTCCCTACAGTCTGGTTGCCGACTTCCCCATAAATCCCAATTTTTCAATACTTCAAAAACATCCTCAGTCTTGCTTCTGCCCGTTTCAGTGTCCGGCTGACGGTGCTTTTATTGACCCCACGCTCCCGGGCAATAGCCGGGATGCTCTGCTCCTGGAAATAATAGGCGATCATCACTTCCCGCTGGCAGACAGAAAGTTCCTCCTCAATGACCTTTTTTACCCGTTTCAGCTGCACTTCTCTTGGCAGCCGGGGGCCCAGGTATCCGTCAAAGCGTATACTTCTCATTGCGCCAGTACCCCCGTTCATAGTAGCGTGCCGTCAGCTCAGTTAGTTCATTGACCTGAGTCAGCATAGGTGTCAGCTCTGCGATCCGTCGTTTTAAGTGCCAAATTTCTTCCGGATCCTCCGCTTGCTTCAGTTCCAGTCGCAGCTGCCGCAGCCTGGTGCGCAGCAGCACTGCCGCCGCTTCATATTCCTTGCTCATTTCACGCAGGGTCATAGCCCATCGCCTCACAACGAAAGCAGTTGCCGTTTTCCCTGTATATCTCACTTCCGCAGCGCAGGCAAAACCCCACCGGAACCGCTGCCTGGAGATCTATGTACAGCACTTGTTCGATCGTTACCTTCATTTCCATCATCCTCTTTCGTAAAATATAGTGTGCCGATATTTTGTCGAAAAAGTTGTGCCCTTTTTCTATAAATCTTCCAACCTTTTCCAGTTCCATATTTTACTACACAGAATGTGTAATGTCCGTCGAAACGTGTAGGACCATAATTCTGCCGATTCTGCCACGGCTTGGGTGTATAATTTTCTCATCTATTCAACGAGGTGAGAGCAATGCTCGGAGCAAGGATCGCCGCACTGCGCCGCAGTGCCGGCTGGAGCCAGGCAGAACTGGCAAAACATCTGCAGGTCAGTCCCAGCGCCATTGGTATGTACGAGCAGGGGCGCAGGGAGCCGGCAGCAGACCTGTTGATCGCCATGGCTAACCTGTTTTCGGTATCCACCGATTACTTGCTCACCGGCAAGTCCGACACACCGCAGGAAGCAAAAGCCGTAGACCAGGCGATCCTGCATACCCTTGATCGGGCCGATCAGCGGCTGCAAAAGCGGGACAAGCGTCCTTTTTCCCGGCAAGAGCTTTTGGTGCTGATGACCGCCATGCTGCTGGATACTTGACGCGAGAACCTTTTTTGGGGTATGATGTACCCAAAAAAGGAGGTGCTATCCATGGAAGATCTGAAATTTATGGACGAAGCCCTTTCTCTGGCACGCCGATCTGCAGCAGAAGGGGAAGTTCCGGTGGGATGTGTGATCGTCTGCCAGGGCGAAGTGGTTGGCAGGGGCAGAAACTGCCGGGAAACCGCCAAAAACGCCCTCGGCCACGCAGAGATCCAGGCCATCGACGAGGCCTGCCGGACCCTCGGCGGCTGGCGGCTCTGGGACTGCACCCTCTATGTGACTTTAGAGCCCTGCGCTATGTGCGCCGGTGCGATTCTGAATGCCCGAATCAAACGGGTGGTTTTTGGCGCCTCTGACGGAAAATACGGTGCCTGCGGCTCCGTATGCGATCTGTATGCCATGGACTTTAATCACCACCCCCAGATCACCCGCGGTGTCCGGGAAGCAGAAGCCGCCGCTCTGATGCAGGACTTTTTTCAGAACCTGCGTGTGGAACTGAAGTCCAGACCCCGGTGGAAACGCCCGTAAATACAAAAAACTTCCTGCCGTCAATTTCCGATCATTTCGCACAAATTCGACCTGTTTTTTCGGGAGGAAGTTTATGGACCATCAAAAACGCGCCCTGCAGTTGGGTGCTGCAGCCATTGCCTTTGCCTTGTTTTTGCGGCTTTTGGGCAGTGCCGTTACCATTGCCCGGGGGATCTTTCAAGATCCCCAGGTTCTTTCTTTCGCGGTTTTTTTGCAGACGGGCCGGGTCGTGCGTTACCCTCAGACAGCCACCACCGCCCCTACAGAGCCCCCAGTGCCTTCCGAGCCAGAGCAGGAAGTAATCACCACCCTGCCGCCCCCGCCTGTCAGACCTGTTTTTAACCCGGAGGATCTGGATACCCTTTCCTTGATCTACGGCTGCGATTACCGCCCGGATCTGGAAACACTGCTGCTTTCGTCCCTTGACTGGGATCTTTGTGACGGTGAACCGGCAGTGCTCATCGTCCACACCCACGGCACAGAGGCCTATACCCCCACCGCCGACGCTTCCTACACCCCCTCGGGAGATTACCGTACCCTGGACGAAAACTACAACATGATCTCCATCGGCGACGAAGTGGCGCGGATCCTGGAAGCCAGCGGAATCTCCGTCCTCCACGACCGCAGCTGCCACGACCACCCATCCTATAACGGCTCCTATACCAGCGCCCGGAAGGCCATCGCCCAATATCTGGAGGAATATCCCTCCATTCGCATGGTGCTGGACATCCACCGGGATGCCGTAACCACCGACTCCGGGCAGCAGCTCAGTACCTCTGCCACCGTTGGCGGCCAAGAATCTTCTCAGATCATGCTGGTCATCGGCACCGACGAAGCCGGCAACCACCATCCCAACTGGCAGACCAATCTGGCTTTGGCCTTAAAGCTCACCGCCCAGCTGGAACGGGAAAATCCCGGGATCACCCGGCCCATTTACCTGCGCAGCCAGCGGTTCAATATGGACATGACTGCCGGAAGCCTTTTGGTAGAGGTAGGTGCCTCCGGCGATACCCACGAACAAGCGATCCTCGCTGCCAACGCCCTTGCTAACGCCATTGTGGCTCTTGCCAAAGGCACCTCACAGTAAATTCCACCAGTAAGGCGTGTGGCTTTCGCTGAGCATCTCAGAAAGGCTTGCGATCCGGACGCAAACCACCGCAAAGCACCGCTTATCATCCTGCCGCTGGCAGACCTCCAGCTCTGCAAACAGCCCGTCCAGCTCTTCCAGCGGTTCATGGTCCGCCAGCGCCGCGATCAAATGCTCATATTTTTCCCATTTTGCCCTGGCCGAACCGGCCAGGGCTTTTGCGTCCTCCCATCGGTCATCTGCCAGAACAGCCGCCTGATTCAGCTCTTCAGAAAGCTCCCCGTGTACCTTCTCCATTACCAGAGTGCTTCCGATGCCCAATCCCAGTAAAATTCCCAGCACCGCAACCGCGATCCAGAGCTTGTTCATTGTTTCTGCTCCTTTCGCAAAAATATTACCCGGTCAGCTCCATCCACCGTCAAAAGCCACACATCCTCCTGCGTGGCTTCCTTTTCCTTCAATACCCGTTCCAGCCAAATTTCGTCTTTGCCGGCCAGGGCCAGGTTTTCCCGGTATAGATACCCATCGCCAATGACCGTCACCGGCAAATACTGCTTTTCCGCCCGGATCCCGGCTTCCATGGCACTGGCAGGCCGATACTTGGGAAACGGAAACACCGAAAGATTTCCGTTGGTCTCCAAGATCGCGTACTGCACAGTTTCAATGTCCAGCACATCCTTTTCCCGCAGATGCCCGGTCAGCTCATCCAGCGTTACCCGGGTCTTGCGTAAGTTTTCCTGCAGTATCCGCCCATTTTCAATAAGGATCACCGGCTTTCCGCACAAAAGCCTGCGGAACTTTACGCTGCCCACCGAAAACGCCGACAGCAGCAGCTCCACGCCCAGCACCGTCAAGATCGGCACAAGTCCCGAATACAGCGGCACGCCCTCATCCTGCATCGGGATCGATGCCAGGTTGGCAACCAGCATGGTAACTACAAATTCTGACGGCTCCATTTGCCCTACCTGCCGCTTGCCCATGAGCCGGATCACCGCCACCAGCACCAGATACAGCACAATGGTGCGAATGTACGAAAGGATCATATCCTCCACCTCAAAACCTTTTTGTCAGCATTCCCCACCTCCGGGAAAATATGTACCAGATCGCCAAACTGAAATTTGACTTTCCCACCCCTTCATGCTATCATGAACTATCATAACCTCACGGAGGCTTCCTATGCAGTTTCTTCTGATGGCACTGTTTGCCCTCATCATTGCAGCGGCAGACCAGATCACCAAATTTTTCGTTGTGGCCAACATCCCCCTTTACGCAGATGTACCGTTCATCCCCGGCATCATCCAGCTGACCTATGTGCAAAATACCGGCGCGGCTTTTTCTGCGCTGTCCGGTATGCGCTGGCTTTTCATCGCCATTTTTGCAGTACTGACCCTGCTGCTTCTGTGGGAGTATTTCAAAAAGCCCCTACCCTTTACCAAGCTGGAGCGTTGGTGTCTTGCCGCAGTTTACGGCGGCGGTCTGGGCAATGTGATCGACCGGATCCGTCTGGGCTATGTGGTGGACATGATCGAAACCCAGTTTATGGAATTTCCCATATTTAATGTTGCTGACTGCTTCATCACCTGCGGCTGTATTTTCCTGATCGTACACATCATCTTCTTCAATAAAGAATTTTGGAAGGATGAAAAGAAATGAAGCTCTTCCCAGACCTTCCTGGCGAGCGGCTGGATGCCTTTCTGGCCCGCAGTGTCCCGGAGCTGACTCGCAGTGCCGCCCAAAAGCTCCTGGAAGAGGGCTGCGTGCTGCGCAACGGCAAACCCGGCAAGAAAAACGACAAGTTAAACCCCGGCGACGAAATCGCCATCACCATGCCCGAAGTCAAGAGCGTGGACATCCGCCCTGTGGAAATGGCGCTGGACATCGTCTATGAGGACGAAGATGTGGTGGTCATCAACAAGCCCAAGGGGTTGGTTGTCCACCCTGCCGCCGGTCACCAGGATGATACCCTGGTCAACGGCCTGCTCCACGCTTTGGGTGACGACCTGTCCGGCATCAATGGTGAACTGCGCCCGGGCATTGTCCACCGGATCGACAAGGATACCTCCGGCCTGCTGGCCGTTGCCAAAAACGACTACGCCCACCGAATGCTGGCTTCTCAACTGAAGGATCACACCATGGCAAGGACCTATGAAGCCATCGTCTGCGGCTCTTTCCGGGAAGACAGCGGCACAGTCAACGCCCCCATTGGCCGCCATCCCAGCGACCGGAAAAAGATGTGCGTAACACAGCGCAATTCCAAGGAAGCCGTGACCCATTGGGAAGTTGTCGCCCGATACCGGGGCTACACCCATGTCCGTTGCCGGCTGGAAACCGGCCGGACCCACCAGATCCGTGTCCATATGGCTCATATCGGTCACCCCATCCTGGGCGATACCGTCTACGGTCACAAAAAACCTGAACTGGGTCAGGACAGCCAGTGCCTCCACGCCGGCGCCCTGTGCTTCCGCCACCCCCGGGACCTGCGCCCGGTGATGGTATTTGCACCCCTGCCGGAATATTTTCTGCAGGTTCTTGAAAAACTAGAGAAAATGGTTTGATTTTTATGGGTATCTATTCTGACTTTTTGCTCACTGTTGATTTTGACCGGACCCTGACCGGACCAGACTCCACCATTCCTCAGCGCAACTTGGAGGCCATCCGGTATTTCATAGAAAACGGCGGCACCTTCACCGTCAACACCGGAAGAAGCCTTCCTATGTCCATGCATAATATCATCGGCAAAGTCCCCGTAAACGCACCATTGCTTCTGTACAACGGTTCTGCCGATTATGATATTGCCACTGACCGCTTTACCCGGTCTGCTCCCCTTCCTCTGGATCCTGCGGTAGTGCTGACCGATCTGCAAAACAGATTTCCTGCCCTAAACGTGGAAGTCCAGGGACCCAGCGGCCACCACCTGCTTCGCAATGACACCGGTTGGGAACGCTACTGCGAAAACAACCACTGCGCCTACAGCTATATCACCCCAGACACCGTTCCCCAGCCCTTTTTCAAATTCGCTCTGAACGGACAGTTCCGGGAAAACACCGTCGCCTCCATGTACCAGGCAACAGAAGAGGAGCTTGCGCTGTTCCAACAGGCCGAGGACTATATCCACTGCGTTTACGGCGATGTGGTGGACACCTTCCGGGCCTGCGCCCGGATCCTGGATGTCCATGCCAAAAACTGTGGCAAGCTGAACGCCGCCCGGGCATTGCAGAGATCTCTGGGCAAAAAGTATCTGATCTGCGTAGGCGATGCCGAAAATGATCTGTCCATGCTGGAGGGCGCAGATTACGCCTACTGCCCTGCCGACGGCACAGTCGCTGACCGTTTCCCCAACGTCTGTCCCTGCGCACAAGGTGCCGTCGCCGATGTGATCTATGAAAAAATCCCTAAGATCCTGAAAATGCAAAAATAAGCCTTGACAGAAAGGGAAAGCTGTGCTAAAATCCTATGGCTGAAACCGTTAGGTATATGGATCTGCGGGTGTAGTTCAATGGTAGAACACCAGCCTTCCAAGCTGGATACGCGGGTCCGATTCCCGTCACCCGCTCCATAGAAATGCGCCAGTAGCTCAGCTGGATAGAGCAACTGCCTTCT
>JAGBEM010000191.1 GCA_017936985.1 Oscillospiraceae bacterium | reverse complement strand
CATCACGCGGATATCTCGAGAGCGGATAACACTGAGGGATCTGCAGAAATCAGATCCGTCTGGGGCACCGCCGATACGGCCGATGTTATTGAACTCATCCAGGATCATGTTAACCGGAACGGGACATTTACCACCGGGGGAATTATCAGCAAAACGAGTCAGCTTGATAAACAAGAAAGAGAAGAACAGCGAGGATATAAATGCCATCGATGTCTCCTGATCGCTGAGAATAATGTAATAGGCGCATTTGTGTCTGCCTGGTGCGGTGAGATCGATATCGGAGCAAGAAACCAATTGCTTGACTGCCAGGTCTTGAAGCACCTGTAAACGGGTGCCCAATCCTAGAATAATGCCTTGCCTTACCGTATCACTGGATTGTGCAAACAGGCTGAAGGATGCTTTCGACGGGTGTTTTCTTGTATCTTTAAGCACACTCTCTATGAAATGTGTCAGCAGCGGACTGGTCAGAATCTCGTACACAGTTGCCAGGTTCTTTTCGCTTGGCGGTATATCCGGATTCGTTTGGACATAAAGGACCAAGCCCTTTAACAAGTTGGCTTCGCCGTTATCCCAGAAGTGATCACCCTTACCGGAACTGGTGTTGCCAATGATGACATTGGTCAGCATCTGCGCCATCAGGGTGTCTTCTCCCAGATCGGACATACAGTTCCATGAGTCACTGTGCAGCGGGTCGACCAGGTTCAGGACTTTTACCTCATACCCATTTTTGCGAAACAGCTCAGAGGTCTCGTTGTACATCTCAGACTTGGGGTCCGAAATGAGTATAGACTCACCCCGACGAATCGCCGAAAACAATGCATTGCGCACGATCGCGCGGGATTTCATGGTGCCGGAAGCACCAAATACAGCTGTGTGCCGATTGAGTCTGGTATCTTCAGGTAAGCAGATGAGCTGGCCCTTTCGTTCACCAAGGATCATACCCGTGGCCTTCTCAGGGGTGCTCACCTCCAAGACTGATTTCATTTCCTTCTCTGTCATCCAGTCGGCCGTGCCGTAGGTGCCCGATTTATTCTTGGTAAAACCTCGCTCATCGTAGGAGGTGCCGGAGAACTTATCATGTACCTTGATGTAAATGAAGATCGCTGCGCCGACACCAACGATAAGAAGCAGTGCTTTGAGACCGTTTCCGGTGAAGGCACTGGCAAAACAGGTCAGCGGATTCCAGTCTGGGGATTTCATTTGAACCTGTCCCGTCATTCCGCCAGAAGACAGCCAAACATTGTAGTTGGTAAATAGCTGGCCCAAAAGGCCACCTAAATAGAGCAGAGCGACACAGCCCAGTATGGCAGCAACTACGATTGCCACCCTGCGGGATTTCTCATTCATTGGAATCACATCCTTCATAGATTGCGTTTTCTACGGTTTCCATCGTCACAGTCTGGAGGGAAACCTTGTCTCTTAGGTAGCTTCGCAGGAACGGCACCTGTTCGGGAAAGCAAATGATAGAAGCCTTGTACTTCTGAACCCGGACGGTATCCCAAAATGCCTTCAAGCGAAAGATATCACCGTCTAGGAAACACAGTACATATGCCCCATCTCGGGTTGCGTCGTAGCAAAAGGTTGCTCCCACCCCGGCTCGCTCATCCTCTTCAAACAGCAGATCCAGCAGAGTTTCATTCCAGTCTGGGAGAGTCAGTAATTTGATAAGTCGGATACCGAAGGAATCCAACGGAACAAAATGCAGATGATCATAGATCTCGTCAAACCGATCTTCAACACGATTAACCTTTCCAAGGAATGCCAGCGTCGGCTGCGCGAGGCTGTAGTCGCCCGCCAGCATAATTGCTGAACTCATTTCTTTCTGACCGGTATTCGTCCGTGCGGCAGATCTCAGATGGATTAGAACCTTGCCCTCACCGCGCCCATTCCATTCCATCCTGGCATTACGACTGTTGTAAACAGCATAGCAACCACCGGAAGAAAACAGCATTCCGGTGATCCGGGAGAATGCAACCTTATTGACCCCGTCTTCATCGATGTGTTTGAGTTCGTGGCTCGTGTAGAAGACAGGCTGGTCAGGGGGTGTTGCATCAAAACGGGTTGGCTGCAATGGTGGCAACTGAAAGGGTGATGTCTCTATCCCGGCCAACCGGAAAAGGGCCGCCGTTTCTGCCAAACGGTGCGCTCGATCGATCCGTTCTGCAGAACTGGATATTTTGGCTTTCCCATAAACACGGCCATAATAAGCAGCGGCATCTGGATTGATCAGCTGGAGTACTTCAACTCCCTTTTGGCCCAATCGGATGGTCTTTTGCTTTTTGCTGCCGGATATGTTCAGCAGCCTTCCGGTGATCTTTTGGGGATGGTCAGGTATGCGATAGGTTTGATCCTGAGCCATCTTAGTTATGGTTTTGCGATAGGTTTCGTAATTGCCCAAAAGAGCAATGGAAGCATAGGGAAATTCGGCGACATAGGAAAGAAAGGTAAGCATTTCGTATGCGATTGAGCCTTGTCGGATGTGTATCATCTCAACGCCCCCAGAATTGGAGAGTTTACCTCTATGTGCCTGCTCTGTCCACCGAAAGTGGCACGGTTTTGAAACCGGATTTCCTTAGAGCCACAAGGGTTTTTCCCACTTTGAAAGTGTGCGGAATGCCTCCACGTTTTTTTAAGGCGATTTTGGTACGGTTTTTTCTCCCAAAAATGACGATTGAACACTCAGTTTCACCCCTTCCTCGGGGAAGGTTTTGGATGCTTCATACCATTTGACAAAGTCCTGTTCTGGGACCACATAAACCTCTGTCCGTTCTGTCGGACCCTCTACGCTGCAGTGGTGATGCTGGCAGTATTTCGGGGCATCGTCGGTCATGACAAACAGGGCGATGGCATCCGTGATCTCGTTGGTCTCGATGTTATCGTGATCCCGTTTCTTGCGGTCGGGGAAGCCTTCCGCATATACATGCCGGTAGATGATCACACAGTCACCAAAGCGGACCGGAAACTCATTTTTGAAGAACCGCTCCAGAGCAGGATACAGCTGACCGCGAATATACTCGACACCGCCCTTTTCCTTTTTGGGCAGCATTCTGGGAAAACGGACACAGAACCAGCCTTCATCGGTATAACCGATTTCAAAGGGCACTTCCTCAGACATGATTCGCTGCACCTCTTTCTTGGCATAAGGCAGGCCGGTGTAAGTAGGAATTGCACGATAACAAAGGGCAAGTGCTTCAGCATGACGGTAGTTTTCAAAGGCCATCATATTGGCCTCAGAGAGCATCCCGTGCTCCTGCGCATATTGCATTCGTATCGTGCCGGCATAAAGCTTGGGAAGAATCCGAAGGACTCTTCCTGTTGCTTCGGTAAAGCTATTGGAATCCATTGTTGTTCCTCCTAAGCAGAATAGAAATTCACATTTGGAGCCTTTTTATCGGAGGGCTCCAAGGTAACGAATATGCACTTGGCATCCGGAAGCCAAAGCGTCTCAGCGAAGTCCATATCCGGTACCACGATCAGAAAAACCTTGTTTTTCTCGGGATGGAGAAGATGGGTCAGATACGCATCTTCATAGCCCAGGACAATAATCTCGTAAAACGTTTTCTCCTGGACAAATCGGATTTGGGAAGGACTGTCCGCAATCTGGTGGCTCCGGGGATCTATGTTCGCTATAAACTCAAGCAGCACATAGACAGCCTCGTGCATTTTGGGAATCACAGTGCAGTAACGGTCAATTGCGTAATACTTGTGTTCCTCGATCATTGCGATCTTCCTGTATCGGACAAGTCCATTCAGGATCCGGGTCACTGTATCGCTGGGCTTGTAGTGCAGGAGCTTTCGGATCATCTCTCTGGACATAGGGCCATATTGGCTCAGCCATCGGACGATCAGATGCTCTTCTTCTCGTAGTGCCATAGTGTTTCTCCTTGTACTTACATAATGGGCGTTATACTCATAATTGGCTTTATGAGTACAACGCCCAAGGGTTAAGTTTGCTCCTTCTGCCGTTTGCGAAGGATGGCCTCCAGCTCAGCTCGGTCGGTGGTGATCATCTCTTTCTCCT
>JAGBEM010000190.1 GCA_017936985.1 Oscillospiraceae bacterium | reverse complement strand
GTTGATCACGAGTCCCTCAGCGATAATATCACGGACAGTCATACGGGGATCAAGAGAAGCGATAGGATCCTGGAAGATCATCTGGATTTGGGTAATCAGTTTGCTCTTCTTAGCTACGCGGCAACGGTTGCGGTATTCCTTCTTGAGGACCTTGAGCTTCTCGTCATTGCCCTCCGCTGCGCGGAATTTCTGAGCATACTCTTCCTCCAGCGCTTTCAGAAGGGACTGAACATACTGCTTGTCAACTTCCTTGCTGTTAGACTTTGCATCCTTGATGAGTGCCCGGTTCTTGTCAACAACAGCACCAAGCTCCCTGTTGATCTTTTGGATCTCTTCCCGGATCGCAGCCTTTCTGACCTCGTCCACGTTCTTTTCGGAACGGAGAAGCTTGATCTGTTTGGCGGCATCATTACGGGCAGCGGTGATCGCGTCCTGGTAAGAGCGCGTTCCTGCGCCGATTCTCTGTCCCTTGAAATACACGTTACCAGAGGTAATGTTGTACAGCTTGATGATGGAACGGCCCGTTGTGGTCTTTCCGCAGCCGGACTCACCAACAAGGCCAAAGGATTCACCCTTCCTGATCTCAAAGCTCACATCATCGACGGCCTTAAGATCCTTTCGTCCCAAACGAAAATACTGGCAAAGGTGGTCCACTTTCAACAATACTTCACGATTATTCTCCATGGTTTCCACCTCTTTCCTTCATTCGCCGGATACGCTCGGTAATGATCTTGGGAATTTCCACCTTAGGTGCGTTGGGATGGAGCAGCCATGTTGCAGCAAAGTGTGTAGGAGAAACCTCATACATGGGGGGCTGCATCTCAAAGTCTATCTCCATTGCGTACTTATTTCTTTCAGCAAACGCATCTCCGACAGGGGGATATATCATATTCGGGGGTGTGCCGGGGATTGCATCCAACTTTTCGTTGGTGTCGAGGTCAGGCATAGAGGAAAGCAACGCCCAGGTATAGGGATGCTGCGGGTTATAGAACACCTCTTCCGCTGTGCCGTATTCTACGATTTTACCTGCATACATAACGGCAATTCTGTCCGCCATATTGGCAACGACACCGAGGTCGTGGGTAATAAAGATGATCGAAAGGTTGTGTTCGCGCTTGAGCCGGTTGATCAGCTCAAGGATCTGCGCCTGGATCGTAACATCCAGTGCCGTCGTGGGCTCGTCGCAAATGAGGATATCGGGGTTAGCCGAAAGCGCGATAGCGATAACGATACGCTGACGCATACCGCCCGAGAACTCGAACGGATACTGTCTGTAACGCATTCTCGCCTCAGGGATACCAACCTCTTCCATGAGCTTGATAGCCTTTTCCTTTGCGACCCGCTTGGTAAGTGTATAAACCACCTGAGACGCTTTTTCCTTGAGGAAATCAATAATCTCTATGCAGCGCTTATCAACGTCAAAGCTCTCTGCGCTGGCAACATCTGCTTTGAACCTATTCATTACACGGGTGAGAACCGAAACGATCGTCTCGATCTGCACCTCAGGCTCGATAACCGACTTGGGAACGATCTTCCAGTCAACCTTCTTACCCTTTGCAAGCAGCGCCTCTCTCTGTGCGGTTTGACGCGCAAAGCGAGCCTCTTCCTTAGGATTGTTCTTAATATAGAAGAAGTACTTCTCTACCTCTCTGCGGAGAGCTCCGTCAAAGGTGTACGCTACGCTATCCTTGATAATGGCAAGGGGATCAATTGCTGCCAGAACGCTCTTGTTTACGCTCTTGCAGGTCTCATCCGCCTCTTGAGCGGAGAATTCTCCTGCTCTGAAGAACTTGATGGTGTTCTCCAATGCTTCAATAGCAGCCTTCTTGTTTTGGGTGGTCTTGCTAAAGGAATACTGTACCGCGATCTTCACAAGAACGATAAAGTCATCCATAAAGTCCTCATTGAGGAACTTTCCGGCAATCTCATTAGCCTCGTCAGCGGACATCTGGCTCAGATCGGTCTCAGGGTTCTTATACACATAATAGCCGATTCTGAAGAAGTTGTACTGGGGCCGCTCCAGCATCTCCTGTGCGGTTTTCTCGAGTGCCTTAAGAACCTCAACCGTCTCCGGGGATGCCTCATTCTTAGATGCACCGGCACCCGAAAGCTTCTTGGCAAAATCAGCGATACCTACCTTGCTCCGCTCTGCGCGCATAACAGCAGCAAAAGCCGCAGCGTGTGCTTTCAGCGTCTCCTCATATTGGGAAACAAAGTATTTGTCATTGATCTCCTTGAGTCTGCGCTGGATGAGGCCAAGCATCGCCACAACATCGACCTTCTGCTTGTTTTCGGTCAGGAACAGAAGATCCTCGATTACCGCGATCATTTCCTCTGCGGCGGTGCGTGCTGCGTTATAGCTGTTCTCAAGCTTGATCGCCTGAATGTTGAAGTCGTCAAAGGTTTTGATATATCTTTCAACATCCGAAACAGATACATTGGCATTATGTGTCTCGGCCAGCGCCTTTTTGATCATTTCGGACAGTTCCGCAAGGGTTTTATTGAAGGTCACACGACCCTCCTTGCGGTTTGCCTTGTTCTTCAGAAGCATGGCCTCAGTGATCTGCTTGCCGATTCGCATAATGGGGTTAAGAGAGGACAAGGGATCCTGGAAAATCATTGCGATCTTATCGCCGCGAAGCTTATGCATCTCCTCTTCAGGAATACGCGTGAGGTCTTGTCCGTCATAAAGGATCTCGCCGCCCTCATAGATAGAGTTGACTGCAGAAATACCCATGATTGCCTTAGAGGTAACAGACTTTCCCGATCCGGATTCTCCAACGATAGCAAGGGTCTCGCCCTTGTAAAGATCGAAGGAAATGTCACGCACCGCCTGTACCTTGCCGGCATCAGTACGGAAGGAGATCTTAAGATTATTTACCGATAATTTAATTTCTTTATTCATGCTTAATCCTCCGTTCCTCTGAGCGACGGATTAAATGCATCGCGCAAACCGTTGCCGAACAAATTAAAGCTGAGCATCAAAAGAACTAAGAACATACAGGGGAAGAATGCCACATATCCGGCGTTGGCCATAATGGACTTCTGTCCCGCTGCGATAAGCGTACCGACACTGGTGGTGTTGCCCGCTTCCAGGTTGATGATACCCAGATAGGAAAGGCTCGTCTCCGAGTAGATCATCGAGGGAATTACCAGCGCAACGCTCGTTACGATTGTGCCGAGGCCATTGGGGAAGATATGCTTAAACATAATTCTCGTATCCCGGGCACCCAGTGTTCTTGCCGCCAGAACATATTCTTGATTCTTGAAACGGTAAAACTGCATACGCGTTCTTCCCGCCATGCCGATCCATCCTGTAGCAAAGAACGCTATAAACAAGACAAGGGCCTGGCTTGACGTACCCATATGGTATTTCAGAAGCGTAATAACGATCATTGTAGGTACGGAACCCAAAATCTCGGAAAATCTTTCCATGAAGAGGTCGATCTTACCGCCGCAGTAACCGGAAATAGAGCCCCAGATAACGCCGAAAATAAAGTTTGCCAGTGCGACAATCGTCGCGAACATGAAGGAGAATCTTGCGCCGTAAGCAAGGCAGGCGAAGATATCTTTACCCGTTTGGGTCGTGCCAAACAGGAACAGCGGCTCCGTGATGCCGTCTTTCAGCACCTCGTTATGCCGATAGATATAGTATTCGTAGTATTCCGCTCTTACCTCAATACCACCGTCTACTCTTCGGCCGTAGGCGTAGAAGTACTGCTTGCCGTTCTCCTGAATGCCGTTCTCTCCTTCGATTCTGAGGGAGTTATACTCCGGAATGAGCGTGTTGGAATCTCCCGCCTCATATTTCCAATAATTCGGAATGATGTTGCCCTTGCTGTCGAGCTTGGGGCGGAGGATGGACGCATTGGGATTTTCTACCTTGTAGTAGATGTTGGCGTCATATTTATTCTTCTCGAGCGTAGGTCTGTCCGCATACTTGACAACAGGATACAGCACCTGCCGACCTGTTTCATCCTGATATCTCTGAATATCCTCAAACTCTTCCGCAGAGATGATCTTATACTTACCGAAGCCTACACCGTAATAGGTATCGTAACGGTAAGAATAACCGGAACCATCTTCCGTTACCACATACTCACCATTTTTGATGATCTCTCTGCCGGTTTCGGCAGCAAGCGCTTTATCCTTCAGATAACCAATGTAGTTCGTGTCCTTCTGTCTGCAGCCGTCCCAAAAATCAATGCCGCTGTTTGCAAACAGGTTTGACTTGGGGGTTACATGTGCATACACCATATCGTAGTACGCAGGCTGAAAGGGGGTAAAGAAGGGGGCGATTATCGCAAAAAGCACCAGGATGGAAATTACCACAGCGCCAACAACAGCGCCCTTATTCTTACTGAAGCGTTGGAACGCGCCCTGAAAATAACTTACGGGCTTTGTTTCAAATTTTTGGTCATGATACAAATCGTCTCTTGACGCAAATCGAAACTTCTCTATGGGAATATTATTTACATTATTATCCATAATTATTTTGCTCCCATTCTAATTCTCGGGTCAATGAAACCGTAACTGATATCGATCACGATACCTGCAGCAAGGCTTACCAAGGTGTAGAAGCCTGATAACAACATAAAGAAGTCATAATCCTGGAATGTGATGGAGTTGAGGTAGAGTCCGCCAACGCCATTGATTCCAAACATTTTCTCAATAATCAGTGATCCCGAAAGCACCGAGATAAACTCACTAAGTATTGAGGGGAAGATGACGACCATAGAGTTACGCATCGCGTGCCGGAAGATAGCCTGTCGTTTTGTAAGGCCCTTGGTTCTTGCCAAAAGCATAAACTCTCCTGTCAGCACCTCGGAGAGCTCTGCACGGGTGTACCGCGCATAGCCTGCAATGGATCCCAGGCACAAAGCAAATACAGCAGGGAGCATAGAACGGAATACTTCCCAAGTGAAGTAATCGTTGCTCGTGGACATCGTCAGCGGGAACCAGCCCAGCTTAAAGCACAGTCCATACTGGATCAAAAGAGCCAATACGATGGAGGGAACCGATATCAACAGGATAATAAAAATATTGATCAGCTGGTCCTGCCACTTATTCTTTTTCAGCGCAGCCAAAATGCCCAAACCGAGGCCGATGGGCACGCCGATAAGGGTGGAATAAATATTAATCAAGATCGTGGGCGGTAGATGGCTGACAAATACCTCCCAAATATTCATATTAAGATATTCGCCGTAGGTGGTCACGATACCGAAGTCGCCCTGGGTCACGATTCTCTTGATATAGTTTCCGTACTGGAGCAAAATCGGCACGCGGTCATAGGTCCAGACGCCGTTCTGACCCTCTTTAATGTTGGTGATCCAGCCTCTTCCCTCAAGGGTTTTCATGACGATCTCAGGATCCTGTCCCGGAAGCGCATTGGTTGGGATGGGCAGAAGCTTGATAAGCACAAAGCACATCGTAAAAATGATGAAAAATGTGAACAACATCAAGCCCAAACGCTTCGACACATATTTAAACATATACATAGGTTTTTCTCCTCTGTTTTGTTGTTTTCCAATTCATAGTGTTCGAGCCAAAAAGCAGTTGTTTGCAAAGGCCCCGTGCGCACGAAAACTGCGCACCGCCAAAACTGACGTAAAAATCAACTTAATTTATCAATGAATAGCTTTCCTTTTCGGCTATTATAAAACCGTTCGCCTACGATTATTCATCCTCGTAAGCGTCATATTCTTGACTGTTGCGTTCTTCGGATCTACTTGCTCAGGTTTTTAGAAATTCGCATAAATGTCAAACTAGCGGTGAGCACAGTGGCTCACCGCCGTTTGAATCATTTAATCCTGGTAATTCAGTAATCTATAATTACTCGGACTTCTTGTACTCTGCGGAGAGGTCGTTGTTGTTCTGCTTAACGTACTCTTCCCACTCAGCATCGGTGTAGTTGACCTCGATGTATCTGAGGCCGCCGAAGCCCATGAAGGTGTGCTCGTCTTCGGAGAAGTAAGAGAACTTAGCACCCAGGAAGGATCCGCCACTGTCAGCGATCAGCATGACGGAGCGGCTCTCCTTAATGGTGAGCTCCTCCAGAGCGGACAGGATCATCAGTCTTGCCTCAACAGGAGCGAAGCCTTCACCCCAGTTGTAGGTCTTAGCCTGCTTCTCGGTCTCAGCCAGACCGTTCAGGCAGTAGTACCAGTTCTGGACACTCATCGTGATGGTCTCACCAGCACCGGCGTAATCGCCAGCAGGCATGGTCAGAGTCATGTCGATAGAGGAGGTATCCCAGTACATATGGTAGTTCAGATCGTCATCGGGGTTAACGAATGCGCCGATGATATCGAAGGGGTTAAATGCCTTGCCGGAGAAGCCGTAGCCGAAACCGATCTGGGTTGCGCCGCTACGGAAAGCCTCTGCCCACTGAGCACCGGCGGATGCGTCAAAGACGACCTTGATCTTGCCTTCCAGAGCGGTGTCCTTGGTCAGGCCGTCCAGAACCTCCTGCAGGTAGGTAGCACGGAATCTCTGCTTGTCGTTATCGGTAGAAGAACCGTAAACCAGGGTGATGTCCTTGGTAGCGTCGTAGCCGTACTTTTCAGGATCAGCAGTCAGAATGTCGATAGCCTTCTTCATCTGCTCCTTAGCGTAAGTGGGGTTGTAACCGGTCAGAGCATCGTAAGCATCGTCGGTGGACAGGTCCTTCAGATCGCCGCTGGTCCACTTGCCGTCAGTGCCCTGGGTAAAGCCGTAAGCACGGAGGATGCCTTCCTTAGCGATGGTGGTGTTGCGGTACTGACCGCCGTCCTCCAGCTCAGGAGAGTTCTCGATGTCGTAGTAGTAAGCAACGTTCAGCAGACCGAAGCAGGGAACGGAAGAACCGGGCCAGATCTTCTCAACGATGTCGCTTCTGTTCAGAGCGAGGTTGAAAGCATGACGGAACTCCTGGATAGCCAGAATACCGTTGTTGTTTTCGCTGTTCTTCAGAGTCTCCAGATCGGAGTACAGCTGCATACCGAAGGTACCGGTAGAGGTAGAGGTGAAGTAAACGTACTTGGAATCCAGGTAATCAGCAACGTTGTCAGTATCCAGAACTGCATCGTCGTAGCTACCGTTCAGGAAGCCCATCCAACGGGTGGAAGGCTCGTCAACCTTACGGCAGTTGATAGCGGTGATGTTGTACTGGTTCTTGTACTGCTCCAGGTTCCAGCCGTACCAATGCTCGTTCTTTTCGAGCTTGTAGTGAGAACCGGCCTCAAACTCAACGAGCTTGTAGGGGCCCCAGCTAGCGGTGGTCTCGAGAGAAGAGTTGTAGTTGGAGGTCCACAGAGTTGCGCCGTCAGCGGGAGCGATCTTGGAAGCCTCGTACTTAGCCTTGTGAACAACGGGCAGGCTGGAGAAGTAGTAAGGAGCCCAAACGGACAGGCTGCCGTCTTCCTTCAGGAAGGAGTATGCCTTGTCCAGGCACAGAACGATAGCGTTCTCGCTGTCGATGGAGTAGATACCAACGGTATCCCACTTAACATCACGGTTGGTGTTCTCAACATAGATAGTAGCGTACTGTGCATACTGAGCGCCAACTTCAACGTAACCGGCGTATGCAGCCCACAGGTCTGCACCGGAAACGGGGTCGGGCTTGCCCTGATACTCACCGGTGTAAACGGTGGTGTCGTTAATGGCGAGCCACTGAGGACAGGGATTGCCGTTCGCATCGACGTAGGAAGAATCGGTGCCCCAGAAGAACTGGGAATCCATGTAAATGGTCTTGCCTGCGTCAATAGCTTCCTGGTTGGTCTTGTAGCCCAGGCTTGCAACAGACTCATAAGTACCTTCTTGGTTCTGGAAGAAGTAAGCCTTAGAGTTCTTGATCATCAGGGTGTCATAGTAGGTGTTAGCACGGAAGTTCATGAAAGCGGGGTCCAGCAGCTGCTGCATGGAGTAAACGAAGTCAGCAGCAGTGATAGCAGTGCCATCATCCCACTTCAGGTCATCACGCAGGGTGATCTTCCAGGCATAGCCGCCTTCAGCCTTCTGATCGGCGGTGTAGCCCCACTTAGCATCCACGCTAGAGGTAACGTCCTCGAGCTTGGTTGCAGCGGAGTAGTTGGTGGTGTAAGCACCGGGAACGATGCCAGCCTTGTTGACGGTGCCGTCTGCATTGAACTTCTTGTCGCCTTCGAACTTATAGTCATATTCGAAGAAAGAAGAACCAATGTAGCTCATGATCTGAGTGTCATTGTTGTCCGCATAGGTGAACTCGTTCCAGTTGCTGGGCATGGTCTGTGTAGTTGTATTGTAAGCTGCCTGCTTCAGGACAGCCTGTTCAACCTGACCAGGGCCTGCAGGAGCACAACCAACAACCATAACCGCTGCGAGCACAAAGCACAAAGCCATCGTGAGCACGGACTTGAAGTTTTTGTTCATGATTTTCTCCTCCATATTATGGATTTTTTCTCTCCCTATCCGCAAGACTTTTTGCAATTTCTAATGCCAGAACCTGCATTATTGTGCAAAAGGACCTTGCGAATGTAAAGATGGGTTCATTATATCGCGCCTTTAGCCGCGTGTCAACCATTTTTCCAACAAAAAGTTGGCAACTTTATATGAAGTGCGGCAGATATCAGCTTGTCGACAGGAAAATATAAAAAGTTTTGTATGTTTTCTGAAATTTTCCTTATCTGTGGCACAATGTTTTTGGTTGTTCTGTCAAGGTCGAAAAAGGGCAATATGAAATCCTCGTCCTGACGGGTTGCAAATGTAAGGTTTTTTCCTTTTCACCTTTGTAAAAACGCAGCAAAACACACCTCACCCGCGATCCCTAAGTTGACAAAGATGAATTGTCAAAAACCGTATTCTAAGACTTCTCGCATTTTCAACAAATTCTGATATTTGCCGGACCGCCGGTTTTTCAATCTGCATAGCAAAAGCCTCCGGTTATCCGGAGACTTTCGTAGAAAACGCTATTAGTCGCAAAATCTATACAGTTTTACACCTGACCATGTGGCAATTGCAATCATTCCCGGAGCGAGCTCTTCAAAGTTCTGTACACCATATTCTTCCGATACAGACGCAATTATATTGCCGGTGCTTTCATCGATTAGATAAAATCCACTTTCAGATGCCACATAAATATACTTGCCACAAGAAGATGATTCGTATTTCGTAATATAATCCGGAGCGGAAATATTCTCCAACCCTAAGGATGCGGATACTTCTTTTAGGTGTTTTTGCTTTTCTGCATCGCCATCAAATAAATGCATAAATAAATCAGAAGCATGAATCGTTTTGTCTTTCGGGCTGGGATGAGTAATTGTATTGACCGTTTTACCATCTAATGTAAATTGCCAACAGCCTGCAATGGATGCGAGGGTTACAATGCCTTTTTCCATATCTACTGTGGCAGTTGGAGCAATCATATTATCAGACGTTTTCAGCGGAACTTCCCGAAATGCAGCGCCGTTAAAATAAATGAAGTAAATCTTGTTGTCTTCCTGACGGTTGTAACCGGTCAGAAAATATGTATTGTTCGAATCAATTCTCGTGATACCGTTTAAATAGTATTTATCTGCCAAAAAATCTTCGTATTTATTAAAATCATGTATGCAGTAGCGACGTAAGGTGCTGTTGACATAGCCGGTACCGCGCTGCACAGGGATCCATACAGATTTCCCATCAAAAGAAAAACAGCCTCGTCCTTCCAAATTGTGGTTGAAAGGCGCTTTGACGGTAATTCGTGTCTTGTCAAATGTACGCATATCCACAACATAAAACTTATTGCCATTTGAAACCAGCAGAAGTTTTCTTTCATCCGGGGATACTTCTGCGGAATATACATACTCCAATCCCTCTACTGTATGAATCAGGTTTAGCTGCTTGTCCATAATGGCAGCTTTTCGCCCTGTGCAACCGATGATATAGGATTGGGAAACACAAAGGTTTTTTGCGCGCTCCAACGGTTTGCACTTGATTCGTTCTAACTTCATTCCATTCCACCGCCCTTTTCTTTTATCATATCATGTAGCCCTAAGGATTGCAAGAAAAAGCGGCGGGAGCAAGCCCCCGCCCTACAATTATGCCGCAGCATCCAGCATATTCTCAATAAATATCCCATATCCGGTTGTCGGATCATTCACAAGTACATGGGTCACCGCCCCGACCAGTTTGCCATCCTGAATAATGGGACTGCCGCTCATCCCCTGCACGATCCCACCGGTCTCCTCCAGCAGCGCCTCATCCGTCACCCGGATCAACATATTCCTGCCGTTTTGCCGGGATTTGGGATAAAGTTTCAGAATATCCACAGAATATTCCCGAACGCCCTCGCCGTTGACCGTAGACAAAATCGTCGCGCTCCCGGTCTTGATCTCATCCGTCTGTGCCACTTCCATTGGTGCCATTTCCCATTGCTTGTCCGTCTTGCCGAACACGCCCCGGGCGGTGTTTTTGGTCAGCGCTCCCACCGGCTCACTGTCTGCAATGTTGCCGATCAGCTGCCCCGGCGCGCCGGATACGCCTTTTTTGACCTTGATCACATTTGCCCGGTAGGCGCTGCCCTCTGTCATGGACACCAGTGTACCGTCAGAGCCGCTGACACCGTGACCCAATGTGGCAAAGGCCCCGGTTTCCGGATCGTACCATGTCACCGTACCGATCCCGGTGATCCCCTGCCGCAGGTAAAGCCCCAGCTTCGGCCCGCCTGCAGTGATCTGGGGCGTTATCCGACAGCTTTGAGTCTTTCCGTCCCGGCTATAGATCACCGTCACCGTTCCAGTGGATTTTTGCAGTGCCTGCCGCACATCCTCAGCACAGCGCACCGATGTGCCGTTGATCTTCTGCAGCACATCCCCTTCCCGGATCCCGGCTTCCTGGGCAGCCGTCCCCAATTGCGTATCAAAGCCCTGTACCGTCACCGTACCGCTTTGCAGCTCCAGTCCCACTACCTGCCCCACCGGTATCAGTTCCTTCGCCTGGGCCGTCAGCGGCAGCAGAAATAAACACAGCACTGCCGCAGCAATGCGTTTTGTAATTTTGAGCATTTTTCTCCCCTCCTTCGTCTGCCCTCTTAATATGCCAGAGCCGCTGTCACTGTAACCGCTGAAAATGTCGAGAAAACAGGGCAGGAACGGAAACGCTGTCAATTTATGAAAAAGCTTGTCAAAGCCGCAATTCTTTTGTATGATGGGTATCATAAGGAGGCAAATGCCATGACTGATTACAATGCACTGTGCCGTCAGCTTTCCGCTCTGACCGATGGAATCCCTTACCAAATTGCCAATCTTTCCAACGCCGCCGCCCTTTTGTGGCAAACGCTGCCGGACATCAACTGGGCAGGCTTTTATATCGTGCAGGATGGCGCGCTGATCCTGGGTCCATTCCAGGGAAAACCCGCCTGTATCCGTATCGAAAACGGAAAAGGCGTCTGCGGCACTGCCCTGCAGACCAATGCGACCCAGCTTGTGCCGGATGTACACGCATTTCCCGGGCACATCGCCTGCGACAGCGCTTCCCGGTCGGAGATTGTGATCCCTATTCATTATAATAATACTGTCTGGGGCGTTTTGGACATCGACAGTCCGCACAAAGGCCGTTTTACAGAGTATGACCGCACCGGACTGGAGCAATTCACCCACCTTCTGGAACAGGCTCTTTTTGAAAACTAAATTGGGATTTAGCGAGCTGTTAAGCCTTCCCCTGGGGGAAGGTGGCTGAGCGTAAGCGAGGTCGGATGAGGGTCAGCCCTATACCGATTATTGCAACAGCTCAGTAGAATTGGTTCCTGTTTTACCCTCATCAGTCAAAAATCAGAGATTTTTGCCAGCTTCCCCAGAGGGGAAGCCTTAGGCGCTGCCGCGCCATTGCGACTACCTCAACAGCTCTTTAAAATGAAATTTGAATTCCCTTTTCCCCATCCTTCCCAAATCTCTCATTTTATCCCATTTACCTATTGACAAAGTAGGTAAGTAATGCTATATTACCCATGGCCTTACTAGGCAAATCCCAAGCGAAAGGATGATACCATGCAAGTTTATGCTGATAACGCAGCCACCACCAAAATGAGTGCCGCTGCGATCGGGGCAATGGTGCCCTGTTATGAATCCGTTTACGGAAACCCCTCCAGCCTGCATTCTGTAGGTCAGGAGGCCAAGGAAGTTTTGGAGGATGCCCGTGCCAGAGTCGCCGCCTGCTTAGGCTGCGAGCCCCGGGAGATCATCTTCACCTCCGGCGGCAGCGAGGCCGATAACCAGGCCATCCTTTCCGCCGCCCGTCTGGGTCAGCGCAAGGGCAAAAAGCACATCATTTCCACCGCTTTCGAGCATCATGCCGTGCTGCACACCCTGCAAAAATTAGAAAAAGAGGGCTTTGAGGTCACCTACCTGGATGTCCGCCAGAACCACAATATCACCGCCCAGCAGGTCAAAGACGCCCTCCGGGAAGATACCTGCCTGGTAACTGTGATGTTCGCCAACAACGAGATCGGCTCTGTTTTACCCATTGCTGAGATCGGCGCTATCTGTAAAGAAGCCGGCGTTCCTTTCCACACCGACGCTGTGCAGGCTGTTGGCCATATTGCCATCCATGTCAAAGAAATGAACATCGATATGCTCAGCCTGTCCGCCCACAAGTTCCACGGCCCCAAGGGCGTGGGCGCACTATACTGCCGCCGGGGCTTCCCCCTGACCAATGTCATTGACGGTGGCGCCCAGGAGCGTGGCAAACGGGCCGGCACCGAAAACCTGCCTGGCATCTGTGGCATGACCGCCGCCTTGGAAGAAGCCTGTGCCAATCTGGAAGCCAACACCGCCAAAGTCACCGCTCTGCGGGACAAGCTCATCGCCGGTCTTTCCCAGATCCCCCACAGCTCCCTCAACGGTGACCCCGTTAACCGGCTGCCCGGCAATGTGAGCTTCTGCTTCGAGGGCATTGAAGGAGAATCGCTGCTGCTTCTGCTGGATATGCAGGGTATCTGCGCTTCCTCCGGTTCTGCCTGCACCTCCGGCAGTTTGGATCCCAGCCATGTGCTGCTGGCCATCGGCAGAGTCCACGATGTGGCCCACGGCAGTCTGCGGCTTTCCCTCAGCGAGTACAATACCGACGAGGAGATCGACCACATTCTCACCGTCGTCCCCCAGGTTGTCCAAACCCTGCGCAACATGAGTCCTGTCTGGCGTGACCTGCAAACCGGTAAGCGTCAGTATATTCTGTAAATAAGGAGAGATCATTATGGCACTTTACAGTGAAAAAGTTATGGATCATTTCACCAACCCCCGGAATGTGGGCGTTATTGAGAACGCAGACGGTGTAGGTGAGGTCGGCAATGCCAAGTGCGGCGATATTATGAAGATCTACCTGAAGATTGAAAACGAGATCATTGTGGATGTGAAGTTCGAGACCTTCGGCTGCGGCAGCGCCATCGCTTCTTCCTCCATGGCAACGGAAATGATCATGGGTAAGTCTATCCATGAAGCCATGGCTTTGACCAACAAGGCAGTGGCCGAAGCGCTGGACGGTCTGCCGGCACATAAGCTCCACTGTTCTGTTCTGGCAGAGGAAGCCATCAAAAACGCTTTGAAGGACTACTTCGACAAGAACAACATCCCCTACGATAAGAAGCAGTTCCCCGACTGTGAGCATTGCGCTCACTGCCACTAAGCCATGATCGTATCCACAAAAGGGCGTTACGCCCTGCGGGTCATGGTCTGCCTTGCAGGGCGCAGATGCGAGGAATATGTTCCCCTGAAAGAGATCGCAGAAGCTGAGCATATTTCCCAGAAATACCTGGAATCCATCATGGCTGTCCTCAGTAAAGCCGGTTTCGTGGATGCCGTCCATGGCAAAGGCGGCGGCTACCGCTTAAACCGCCCGGCTGACGGCTATACCATCGGCAGCATCCTGAAGCTGACCGAAGGTTCTTTAGCCGCCGTTTCCTGCACCAGCCAGGGCCCTTCCGCCTGTTCCCGTACCGAATGCTGCCAGACAAAGCCCATGTGGGACAAGCTGGACAAAATGATCGACGATTTCTTTGAAGGCATTACCATTGCCGACCTGCTGAAAGATCAAAAATAAAAGGAGAACGCCCCGCGTTCTCCTTTTTTCTTTCCTTCAAAATCTTCACACAAACAAAGCTTGCCGCACAAATGGCGATGTGCCACGGGAGAGGTACATAGGAGAGGGTGGTGCTCCGCGCAGCGAATTATGAATAACCGATTGCCGGGGGCAATCGGTCCTTCACTAGTGTATTTGACGCGCGGGAGCGCGGCTCTAACGCCTCTCCTATGTCGGCTTCTTTTCGTCCTTTTCTTGCCGAAACAAGAAAAGGACATGTCTTCATTCCAGTTCGCGTATTCATAAAACAGAGATTGGAACACCCAAAACAACACCGGGAGCCGCATTTGCGACTCCCGGCTTTGTTATACTGTTACCGTCCTGGTCTTCGCCATACCTTCCCGGATTTGAATTAAATGCCCATCGGCAATGACTCGCTTTTGAGAGGTCAGCGTACACTCTCCATAAACCTCCTGCCGCCTTTCAAAGCTGACCGTCATGGTAAATGGCTCTGCAGGCTCCATTTCGGACCGGATCCCATCCATCCGTTCTTCTACCCGAAACTTCCAGGTCGCCGCCTGTAACGCAGTTTCCGTGTCCGATGTCTCCCGCCACACAGAAAACGACACAATGGTATGCAAATTAACAGAACCAAACTTCACCGTACAGACATCTTCTGCCTGCCAATCCGTATTCCAGACCTTCCCCTGAAAAGTCAACATGACCGGCACACAAAACACTTCCGTTTTAGCGTTGAGCTGACAGGGCTTCACGACACACTGGGCTCCCACTTCCTGCAGGATCCGGCACACCTTCAC
>JAGBEM010000189.1 GCA_017936985.1 Oscillospiraceae bacterium | reverse complement strand
ATGGCTCTTGCCATGCTGGCGGAAGTAACAGACGGAGAGAGCCGACAGCAGATCCTCACGCTGTTGGGCAGTGAGAACATTGACGCTCTGCGGGCGCAGGCGGCCAGCGTTTGGAATGCCAATTACAGTAACGATGGCGCTGTGACCAGCATTCTTGCAAACTCCCTTTGGTTGAATGAAGCGGTGAACTTTAATCAGACCACCATGGACAGTCTGGCACAGAATTACTACGCATCCTCCTTCCGTGGCGAGATGGGAAGCGAGGAATTTAATCAGGCTCTGCGGGACTGGATCAACGAGCAGACTGGTGGACTGCTGGAAGCACAAGCCGATGGACTGTCTATGGATCCCGAAACCATTATGGCTCTTGCATCTACCATTTACTACCGTGCCAAGTGGCACAGCGAGTTTTCTGAGGACAGGACGGAAAAGGGCCTGTTCCACCTGGCCGGTACCGATGAAGCGACTGTGGAGTGCGACTTCATGCACAAAGGCGGCAGCAACAACTATTACTGGGCAGATCAGTTTGGTGCCGTTTCTCTGAGCTTAGAGGGCAGCGGTAAGATGTGGTTCCTCCTGCCTGACGAGGGCGTGTCAATGGATGAGTTTCTTGCCGATGAGCAAACGATGGAGTTCCTGAACAGCAATGGAAACTGGGAAAACAGCAAGCATCTGATCGTGAATATGTCCGTTCCGAAATTTGACGTAGTCTCTGACCTTGACCTGAGAGAAGGACTTCGTGACCTTGGTGTTACAGATGTATTTGATGCCACAGTAGCCAATTTCAGCCCCATGACTTCGGAAGTGGCAGAAATCTTCCTTTCCAAAGCCGACCACGCTGCCCGTGTGACCATCGACGAAGAGGGCGTGACCGCGGCGGCCTATACCGTCATGATGGCGGCCGGCGCTGCAGCACCTCCAGAAGAGGAAATGGACTTCGTGTTAGATCGCCCCTTCCTGTTTGCTATCACTGGCTACGATGGATTGCCGCTGTTCGTTGGCGTGGTTAACACATTGACATGTGCTCAGTAGACTACTATAATTAAACTATAATAAACATCAGGTTTGCTTGGGAAACTGATGACATCAAAGACAGAAAACACGACACGAGTCAACATGGAGGTATCGTTATGGATCAGAAATTCTATATTTGTGAGCATTGCGGAAACATCATCGCAAAGGTCAAAGACTCTGGCGTCCCTGTTATGTGTTGCGGCCAGAAGATGACAGAGATCGTCCCCGGTACTACGGATGCTTCTCAGGAAAAGCATGTTCCTGTTTATCAGGTTGAGGGCAACAAGGTCACCGTGACCATCGGTGCAGTGGAACATCCTATGATTCCGGAACACTACATTGAGTGGGTGTCCCTCCAGACCAAGCAGGGCAATCAGCGCAAGCTTCTGAAGCCAGGTCAGGAACCGAAGGTTTGCTTTGCAATTTGCGAGGGTGACGAGGTAGAGGCTGTTTACGCATACTGCAACCTCCATAGTCTCTGGAAGGCGTAATACAAGCATATATTCCATAATCGGTTGTTTGCTGATTTGTGAAGCCCGTCGTGAGAAACCACGGCGGGCTTTTGTGTGATGGCATCACGGAAAACCATTGCAGGCTGGGGTATACTAATACTAAGTATAGGGAAAAGGAGCTTGATTGATGTCAGTTTTGAATTTGAACGCTGAACAATACAAAATGATGATTCATGAATCGGACAAGCCGGTTCTGGTAGACTTCTGGGCCCCCTGGTGTGTCTATTGTCGCCGCATCGCACCAGCTCTGGAGCAGACGGCCAATGAATATAAAGATACGTTGATCGTTGCTCAGATTAACATTGATGAGGAGCCGGCGCTGGCCGAGATGGAGCAGATTGAACTTGTCCCCACTTTAAAACTCTATCAGAACGGACAGCTTCTTGGATCCATCGTTGCACCGGAGTCAAAAGCTCAACTGGAAGGCTTTATTGCAGAGAGCCTAAGCCAGAGAGTGGAAAAAGAAACCGAAGAAAAGCATATCTACGATATGTTGGTGATCGGTGGTGGCCCTGGTGGGTATACGGCAGCTTTGTATGCTGCGAGAGCGGGACTGGATACCGTCGTTCTGGAAAAGTTGTCTGCGGGGGGACAGATGGCTTTGACGGAGCAGATCGATAACTATCCCGGTTTTGAGAATGGAATTGACGGCTTCTCGCTGGGCGAGAAGATGCGGAAAGGAACCGAGCGCTTTGGCGTGGAGACTCGATTGATCGAAGTCCTATCTGTTGACCTATCTGGCGAAATTAAAGTCGCACAGACAAGTGAAGGGCCAGTCTATGGTAAGACAGTGGTATTGGCAACCGGAGCCAGCCCAAGAGAGCTGGGTGTTTCCAATGAGCAGGAACTGATCGGAAAAGGAGTCAATTATTGTGCATCTTGCGATGGCATGTTCTATAAAGACAAGACCGTAGTGCTTGTTGGCGGTGGTAATAGCGCGGCAGCTGAGGCGCTGATCCTTGCCCGTATTTGCAAAAAAGTAATCATGGTTCATCGTAGAGACACCCTCCGTGCCACTAAAATCTATCATGAGCCACTGATGAAGCTGAAAAATCTGGAGTTTCATTGGAATAGCACGGTGATTGAACTCTTGCATGACGGCAAGGTGTCCGGTATTCGCTTGCGAGATGTGCAGACCGGTGAGGAAAGTGTAGTCCACTGCGATGGCGTTTTCGTCAGTATAGGGAGGAAACCTGCCACTGAGCTGGTACGGGATCAAATCAATCTCGATGCTGCGGGATATATCATTGCCGATGAGTCTACCAAAACCAATATCCCTGGTGTGTATGCCGTAGGTGATGTGCGCACTAAAGCACTTCGTCAGGTTGTGACTGCTGTGGCTGATGGCGCTGTTGCAGTCCACTATGCAGAAGAGTATTTAACCGCTCAATAATTAGATCCGTGTGGAAAGAACGGCCCTCGCTATATTCAGCGGGGGCCGTATTTTTCTGAAACTATTGATAATAGCTCCTAATATTAAAGAACGATTGGATTATTTCGTGGCCCTGACTTTCGAAGTGCGATACCTTTTACAGATACATGATAAATGCTTTCCGCATTGCATCCCTTGCCCACTTTTTGTTAAACCTGCGTAAAACCCAATCTTAATAAAATCTTCATTTTTATACCACTTTCTTCTTAATATAATGGTTGCTATGATAAAAGCCAAAGGAGGGGTTCTATGTATCACATTCTGATTTGCGATGATGAACAGGATATCGTCAACGCATTGAAAATATATCTGTCCAGTCCGGATCTGAGGCTCTATGAGGCCAATACCGGCCGCCAGGCATTGAAAGTGATGGAAGAAGAGGATATCCATCTGGTACTGCTGGACATCATGATGCCTGAGATGGATGGAATCTCCGCTATGGTTAAAATTCGGGAACAGAGCAATGTGCCCATCATCCTGCTGACGGCGAAGAGCGAGGACACGGATAAGATTCTTGGGCTTAACATGGGTGCTGATGACTACATCACCAAACCCTTCAATCCTGTAGAGGTTACTGCCAGAGTACGGTCACAATTACGCCGCTACATGCAGTTGGGCAGCAGGATGGCAGCTCCGGAACGATATATCATTGGCGGCGTGGAGTTGGATGACAGTACAAAAGAGGTAACACTGGATGGAGAACCGCTTTCTCTGACACCCACGGAGTACGAAATTCTGAAGCTTCTGATGGAAAGTCCCGGTAAAGTCTATT
>JAGBEM010000188.1 GCA_017936985.1 Oscillospiraceae bacterium | reverse complement strand
TCGAAGGTCAGCAACTCGTGTTCCACTATAATGGGGCAGGACCCTCCCGATATGATCGCACCGGTGGAGTCGGTTCCCCTCCAATGGGTCTGGGCTGAGTTCGCTGACGCGGGTACACTCAGCATAGCCGGCAATAGCAGGGCGCATAAAAGTGCTGAAATCTTTCTTGTCATCTTCATCTACCTTGCCTCCTTCCGTTCCATCCCTATCAACCTACCATCATTCTGTAATCTCTGTTACGGTAAGCGGCACTTGATAAACAAATTCTTCTCCATCTTTGTTTGTGGTTACAAGTTCAAAATAGAGGTAACGTACTAATTCTTCTTCAGTTTCAACTTTGCTTCCAAGAATAATATTGCCGCCAGATGTTTTGCCAAGGTCACCAGACATATTAACGGTATTGCCAGTCTGATCAATTACACTATTGGAAAGAAGTGTTCTTCTTTCTTCACCTGTCATTGTGTAAAAAGTTGCGGAGAAGGACGTAATGTTGGCAAAAGATTGAGTGTCGTTAATTTTCAAGTCACCGCCATAGAATACTTCTTCCTCAGCACCCAAAACAATTACGCCGTTTGTGATTGTAAATCCATCGCTTTCCGCATGAAAAGAAAAAACAGATGGGTTTTCTTGTTCTGTTTCATTCTTCTGGGCACAGCCAGAAAGCACACCAAAACTTATTACCCCAACAAGCAGGATGCTTAATGCTTTTCTCATATTGATGTCTCCTCGAAATATCATTTACGACAGAACCGCGTCCATATCCTCATCGTTTGTAAGGTTGCCGTCCCCGCTGACGGGGATCACCTCACCCAGATAGGTCGGCTCCGGTTTCAGGATGCTCGTTGCAAAATCCTTGTTGCGGGCAAGTATCTCACGCAGCTCACGGTATGCTTGTCCAACATAGGTATGATAGTCGGCGGCAACACCATACGCTTCCACGCCAAGGGCATTGGCAATATGGAGCGCACGGTAGAGGTGGTATTCCTGCGTGACAATGATGATCTTGTCAGCGGCAAACACATCCCTTGCCCGGAAGATGCTTTCGTATGTAGAGAAGCCCGCGTGATCCATGAAGATATCCTCGGAGGGGATGCCTTCCTCCATGGCCTCCAGCTTCATAGCCTTGACCTCATTGTAATCCTTCTGACCGTGATCGCCGCTCATAAGCAGCTTCGGGGCCGCACCGGACTGGTACAGTTCAATGCCTCTGCGGAGCCGGTCCGCCAGCATATCACTGGGGCGTCCGCTGTCATGGACATAGCAGCCCAACACCAGGATGCAGTCAACATCCGTCAGCGCGGCAGCTTCTTCGGGAGAAAGGATTTGGTCTGCGGTGCTTTTCTTCACATGGCCATTGATACCCAGCACAGTGATGCCGCCCATCAGAACCAAGCAGAGCAACACAATGAAAAGGCGTTTCCATATTCTTTTTTTCATATCTACCGCCTTTTCTGCTTACCGATAATCAGTCTCATCCACTTCATAGAGAATATTTCCAGCTTCGTCGAGGATCTGTTCAAACAAATCCCGCAGGCCTATAAAATCATCGTCCACAGGCTCGCCCTTTTCGTCCACAGCCCAGTATTCCAATACAGTCCGATACCGTAGGCCGTTACCATCCACGACTTCGGCCAGCAGTTCAAGGGTGCTACCAAAGGGAATATTGAAGTCCCTGTCAATCATGTGATAGAAGGATTCCGCTCCGTTTACCTGTGTGCCGGACGTCGGGGGCGGAGCCGGTTCTTTTGTTGCATTATTTCTCCGGTTGCTTTCTGTGCTGGTCAGTGGGATTTCTGTACGACCGACCTCGATGCCATCCAACATCTCAACAAGAGCAACCGACCGCACATCAATGGCCTGTCCTTTCCCCTCTACATTGATACGCACCTCGCCCTCACGGTGCCAGGTATAAACACCGTTAGCAGCAGAGCCTCGCCCACTGCCACTAAGTCGGCCGCTGACCTCCGGCAAGAACCGATAACGGGGCATCCACTGCTCATTTAGTGTCTCAGTTCGAATTACATCACCCTCATGGAACTCCACCTTATCGACCCGCACCTCTTCAAACAGCGGCTGGTCGAGCTGAAGGGTATAGACTCCGTTAGTGAGCTGCATAGGGTATGCCTTCCCGTTGACCGTCAGGAAAGCTTCTGTCACTCCCGGCTGATGCTCTTTGGGCGTCACATTGCTACTCAGCACGAAGGTTTTATCTGCCAGATCCATCTCACCCAGAGAAAAGTCGGTATGAGTCAGAATACTGGCTTCCTGCTCCATCAGTTCCTGCATACGGGAAAGTGCCGCACTCTGATTGGACTGCAGCATGGAAATGCTGTTATTCAAATGGTTCTCCAGTTGTTGAATCTCACTTTGCAGATTAGAAATGCGGAATTGGGATATAACGGCAATGACAAGCGCCAGTACCGTCACAATAGTTGAAAGATGTTTTTTCATAAGACACCTCGCATATATGCTTTAGCAGCGTTTCAGAACAATCCTTTGTTATATTTGATGATCGCATACAAGCTCAGGCCAAGGCCAACGATCACTGCAGGAATCAAAAGCGCCGCACCGATAATTGTATAAATTTCAATTTCCGTTAGGTAGGTAATCAGTGAAAACAGGCCGAAGATGATAATTGCAATGCCAATAATCAACGTCCCTAACCCCACTTTTTTACCGAAGGGCTTTACATCGTCTGGAGAAACCCGCTGACGATGATACCAATGAAGAGAGGAAATATTGCCCTTCATATTCATAATACCAAGAGCACTGATCAATACACCAATGATGATGGGGCCTATAACATCTCCCATTTGTTTTGCCTCCTTCGGCTTATCTTCAAATCAAAGCTATATCCATATCGTCCAACAGTTTTTCTCTGACAATCACATGCCACTCCACCGGCTTGGTCAGCGGCTCGAAATGCATACTGGATGCGATCGCGTGTGCCTGTGCCTCGCTTCCGTCAGTAAGAAACACTGAGGTCGGGCCATCGGCACTGCGTACCATAGTGACTACGCCTACGGACATAGCCATACGACCGTGAGGATCGGGGTTCTTCGGTCTGGGATGATCTCCACCATCGCAGTCTTTCACAGAAAAAGCATCTCTGGGAAGGTCAGGATCAAGGATATAAGTCATGGCCATAAAATGGGACGGGAACTCCAAATCCTGATCGTGGAAGATCGAGGTGTCCGTCGTCTTATCCTCGATTTCACGAACCGTCAGTGTATGCTCCACACCGGTGATAGGGTGCGTAAAGGAAACACTGCCGCCCACATCGGGTGTGACAAACCGAGTGGCGATAAAATCGCTCTTTTCTCGCTCCAGTCTAAGTTGAAGCGTCTGCAGTTCCACCTTGCGGCGCCCCTCCCAAGGGAAGGACAGGCGACGGATCACCCAAGCTCTGGACATGTCAAGATTGTAGTGTTCAAGAACGTTTTTCTCGTCGCGCTCCATCCACGAGTCATTGCCGGACAGCGCTTCGGGAATCCATACGCCACCGCGTCCACGCTTGTACCGGATGAGTTCCCCGTTCAGTTCGAGATCGGCACGAAAGCCAATCTGCATGGGGTTTTCGCGCTCCCAAGCCACTCGCTCCTCGTAGGTGAGACGAATGTTGTTTTCCTCGCGCTCCGTTGCCTTACGGAAGTAGTCCACAACTTTGTTATCATCCAGACGGACACAGAAATCAACAACTACACCGCCACTGCACAGATAGATGGCAGGAATAAGCCAGTGTTCATCACCCCAGTCAAATTCCTTTCCGAGCGAAATCTCCAGACCGGCCTTGCCCCGTCCGGATCGGTAACCACCCTCAATAGTGACCTTCCACTCAGGAGTACGGTCATCATAGACCTGGGCATCCAGATACTCGTAATACTCATTGGGGTAGTGGAGCAGGCCGTAGTTATATCGCTCCTGCAACTCAAACAGATAACGGAACGGTTCCTCCATAGGCGTAACACCCAGCTTTTCCCGCAGCACATCAAACACATCCTGCTGTGCAGGGGTTGGCTGATTTTCCGCAACGAACTCCTCGAACTGCTCCTCATCCCACATGCGAGCTTGCTCAATAGCAGCCATACTGCCGCAGGCCAACAGCAAACTCAACAGCTCGTCAAATGTGTTTGCGATGGGATAGACATTCTTGCCGATTTCATTGGAAGGATTAACGGCAAAAACCATCTCGCCCTGTCCCCGGACAGTGCAGTAGTGGATGCCATCTACACCGGCCCTGCCGATAAGATGCGCTCCAATGGGGGTGCAAAAGTATTTATCTTCATTACTAGCCTGCTCAAACTCGATGGCAGAGAAGTCGATCTTTAGTTTCTTGAATTTCTGATATGTGGTCATTTGGTGCCTCCTTGGGGTACTGCTTCAAGGGCAATATTATCTTCAAACTCTATATCCTCGCAGCAGATCGTCAGATAGCGAAGCGCCTTGAGAGTCCAAAACAGCATGTGGACTTCATATCCATTTTTGGTATGATACAGTTCATCGTAAAGGTATGTGCAGCTTGTTCTAAGATCACCGTCTGCATCGAGCTTCGGGCGCAGAGAAAAGCCCTTTTCGCGGTCAAGCTGACGGACATTCTTGAAAATGACCTTGATATACGGCGTGGCATCTCCCATCCATCCGCCGTCTTTTCGTAGGTACAGCTCGACATCAGATCGAACCTTTTTGATAGCCAGCACACTGGCATCATGGAAACAAAACTGTTCTCGAATCTCCTCCTGAATGTCCTGTCGCTCCAGAACAGCGGTTGCCTTTGCATTGATCTTCTCAAAGGCACGGCGGTTGGCCTGCTCCTCC
>JAGBEM010000187.1 GCA_017936985.1 Oscillospiraceae bacterium | reverse complement strand
CTCTCGGAAGTATGATCCGCTGAAGCCTACCGTTTCTCCCCGGGAATGGGCACAGACGGCTGCTGTTGGTATTGCACTGCGCAATGCCGGCTTTGGACTTCAGTTTGGTGCTGCCGGTGATGATTTTGAAAGCGATGTGCCCGATGAGCTGGGTGCAGGCGCACATATCACTCCGCCGGCGGTACCGCCTGTGGTTCCTTCCGGCAAGGAAGATGCAACCCAAACCGGAGTGCCTCCGGCACCTGCCGCTCCGCCAGCCCCGGAACCTGAACCCGAAGTCGTGGAGCTGACGCCGGAACAGCGTTTTGAGCAGGCTTGCTCGATCATCAGTCCCATCAAAAAGCACAACGGTAAGACTCTGGGTGAGATCCTGACGATGGAACCCAGGGCGATCAACTGGTTGGCAACCAAGTTCAGCGGCGATGAAACCATCAAAGCTGCAGCAGAGTTCATCTGTTCCTACTCTATGGCGCAGGCAACTGCATAAGCTGCTTGTCAATTAGGGGGATGCACATCGCATCCCCCGGAAAGGAGGCTGCATGGTCGAAATTCATATAACCGATATTATCCCTCTGATCGGCATCCCCGGTCCCCCAAATGGAAGACCAGTCTACAACATCAGCTGCCCCTGCTGTGATGACAATCCCAGGAAAAAGCATCTGAATATCAACCTGAATAAGGATGTGTTCTGTTGCCCCCGGTGTCATTTCAGCGGAGGTGTGTTTGATCTGTATTCCTATTATTCCGGCGTGGATCGAAAGCTGGCCCGTGAAGTGCTGATGGAAAAGCTCGGTCTGAAGGATAGCGGCTCAACCTATGAAGGCAGCAATCATAAGCAGGAACGGCGAACGATCCAAAGACCCATTTTACAGGATATCGAATTGCCCTTGACGGATATTGACGCAAGGCACGAAACCTATGCGGCCTTGCTGGGCAAGCTCTCACTGGCATCCGATCACCGGGAAAATCTTCTTTCCAGAGGATTGACGGAGGAATTGATTCGGGACTACGGCTACAAGACAATGCCTGTTGTAGGCTTTTCTGCACTTGCAAAGCAGCTTCAGTCAGAAGGCTATTATCTGGGTGGTGTTCCCGGCTTCTATCATACAAAGGAAGGAGCATGGACATTCATTCACGAACGGCGCGGTATTCTGATTCCGGCAAGAGACCAGGATGGGAAGATCCAGGGGCTACAGATCCGGCTTGACAATGTCAAAAAGGGTAAGTTTCGATGGATCTCCAGTATTGGCAAGCAGGATGGCTGCAAGGCTGAGGGGTGGACCCATCTGAAAGGTGAGCCTACACAGACAGTGTTGCTGACAGAAGGGCCCCTCAAAGCAGATGTGATCAACCACATTACGGGGCTTACCGTTGTTGCGGTTCCCGGTGTGAACTCCCTGAAGCACCTGCAGAGTACACTGGAGTATCTGCAATCCCGGGGAACGACCAAGATCATGACCTGCTTTGATATGGACTATCTGAAGAATCCGCATGTCCGGGATGGCTATTACAACCTGGCAAATATTCTGGCGGGAGTCGGTATCGAGTACGGAACCTATCTTTGGGATCCCCAATTCAAGGGCCTGGACGATTATGTCTGGCACTGCCTCAAGCAAGGAACATTATGACATCTAAGAAAGGGTGGAACCGTGCGATACGGTTTCCACTCTTTTTTTGTACGCATTTTGAAAAATTATAAGTATAACCGTTGCAAATACTCATTTTGGACGGTGTAATACAACAGAAACATTATTTAGGAGGAATTCACTATGTTAATCGCGATTGACCACGGGAACCATGCTTGTAAGAGCGTCCACTTCAACTTCGTGTCCGGTTTGGCGCAGCACTCGGTACGGCCGCCAATGGCAGACGAAGTGCTGGAGTACAACGGGGAGTTCTGGACCTTGTCCGGCCAGCGGCTTCCTTACCGCAGGGATAAGACCCGGGATGAAAGCTTCTTCATTCTGACCCTATTTGCTATCGCCAAGGAGCTGGCCTTTGCCGGTCCTCTGCCTTCTGCAGAGAAAATTGATCTGGCTGTGGGCCTGCCCCCGGAACATTACGGCTTGCTGAAGGATAAGTTCCGGGACTACTTCAAGCGCAACCAATCCGTCCAGTTCACCTACAACGACAAGCCCATCACCATCATGATCCGTGACGTATTTGTCTATCCTCAGGCTTTCGCTGCCATCGCACCGCAGAAGAGTCAGCTGAAGCACCACCTGCGGTTGTTCCTGGTGGATATCGGCGGCTATACCACTGATGTACTTCTCCTGCGTCAGGGCAAGCCGGATATGCAGTTCTGCCGCAGTCTGGAGACCGGTGTGATCACTATGAATAATGACATCATCCGCCGGGTGGGCGCCCTGCACGATATGCAGATCGAGGATGAGCACATCAGTGCAGTCTTAGCAGGCAAGGAAACCATCCTCCCGGAGGAGGTCAAAGACACCATCCGCAAGTCTGCAGAACAGCACGCCAAGAACATTCTGAACCAGCTCCGGGAACTGAAGGTAGATCTACGCTCTAATCCTGCTGTGTTCATCGGCGGTGGCAGCGCACTGTTCCGGGATTACCTGGAGAAGTCTCCTCTGGTGGCATCCGCAACCTTCGTAGAGAGTGTCAATGCCAACGCCATTGGTTACCACGCTATGGCAGAAGGCCAGCTCTCTCTGCAGAGAGCATAAGGAAAGCTGGGGTGAGTAACGATGATCAAGGATGGTAAATACCGTTACACCCTCCAGTTTGGTATGGAATCCGTAGAAGAGCAACGAGCCGGTGAGCTCCTGGAGAATATGGGCAATAAGAAAAGTCCGGTAATCGTTGCTGCCCTCAATGAATATCTCGACAGACATCCGGAATTACTGTCCGGCAAGGCGGTCATTCAGTACCGGCTCAGCACACTGCCACCTGATCAGCTGAAGGAAACGATCCGTCAGTTGATTGAAGAGCGCCTCGGCTCTGGAGTCCCAGTCCAGCCACAGACCGGGGATACTCCAGAGAGCACCAAGCAAGTCAGCAGCGATATCCTCGATATGCTGGGCGATCTGGATTGCTTCTCAT
>JAGBEM010000186.1 GCA_017936985.1 Oscillospiraceae bacterium | reverse complement strand
GTGTATTTTATGCTCCGGAAGCTATGACCGGACGTAAAAAGAAATCCGGGAGGTGATTTCATGCGGAGAGTTGTTGTTGATATGCAAAATGCTTTATTTGCCGACGCCATCGTAGCGGCTCTGCAAAAATTTGATTCGGACTTTGATGCATGCCAAAGCGAAAGCCCTGCCAAAACCACGGATCTGTGCGTTTTTACGAAAGCGAATATTCTGATCATGGAGGTCACAGCCTACACGCCGTGGAGGATGGAGGAGCGCATGAAAATCCGTAATGAAGTGAAAGCACAGAATCCGGGCTGCAAAATTGTACTGGTCGTGGACGAGAATACCGAAAAGAAGCTGGCGGACAAGGTGCGTCAGGCGAAGAAGGACGGGCTGATTGACAATTTCATCTACGGCTCCGTTTCTTCCAGCTATCTTGCGGCGGTTATCGATGCTTTGTAAGGAGGAGGTTGGTGGTGACGGATTGATATGATTGTATTCAGCGCATCTCCATCCTCCGAACGGATGGGCAATGGCAGAAGCTCTCCTTGCCGTGTGGGAGAGCCGGTAAATCAATTCACACGGTCAAATCACCCGGCAAAATGTCGGAAAGAAACAAGGAGGAATTGCTTATGAAAGCAAAAATGAACCTGCACAAGCTGCTGAGTATGCTCCTCGCCCTTGTGATGGTGGTGGGGCTGCTGCCCGCCACAGCGCTGGCGGCAGGCAGTTACCCCGCTGCCAAGGCAGTTTTAGTTGACGGCGACAAGTATTTTGGCAAGTCGGGGAAACTGTATTATAAAAACGACGATCCAGCGGACAATTTCAGCGGCACCGCAACAGATTTCAACGCCGCGTATGATCCGGATACCGGCATCCTGACGCTGCAAAATTACAAGGGCGGGAGCATCATAGCAGGCGGAACCACCACAGCGAACATCACCATTAAACTGCTTGGTAACAACACCGTCACCGGCTCTGTCAGCAGTGATATGGGCGGCAATATAACCATTACTTCGGAAAGCGGCGGCACACTCTCTATTACCCAAACAATGACTTCCTCCGGTAATGCCGCAATCGGCATCGAGACTGGCTATTCTGGCAGCATTCAAACCGGCAATGTGACGATCACGGGCAGTGCCGATGTGAAGATCGAGGTGACACACAACGGCACGAACGGCTACGAGGACGCCTACGGCATTTTCGCAAAGGAAAACATCACCATCTCCGACAATGCCTCCGTGTACATCACCTGCGCTACGCCGCAGAATACTTATAGTAACAGCTACTGCAATGGTCTGCGTGCAGACAAAAATGTAACCGTCAACACCGACGGCACGATCAAGATCGATGTGACCACCGCCGGTGCGGATAGCACACAGAGCTTTGGCATTTTTCCTATGGGAAATTCAATCTTGACCAAGGTAAAAGAGATGGAGGTCTGGTGGAAAAGCCACGACACCAATCCCAGTTACCCCGGCGGCGCCATTAA
Organism: Oscillospiraceae bacterium; assembly: GCA_017936985.1. The sequence goes on along the minus strand of JAGBEM010000186.1, from coordinate 8,039 downwards.
GGGAGGAGGGAGCTTCAACACCAACACCCACGCGGTCAATGTGGATGAGACCAACTGCTACGCCTCCTACCGCCACGGTACGCCCCGCACGGTGACGGTCGAGAACGGCACGCTCACCGGCCCCGGCGTCAAGTACGCAAATGGCAGCGGATATTTCCTTGCGGGTGACAAGGTGAACATCACGCCCGATAAAATGAAAGGTAAAAGCGGTGAGATAATTCCCTTCCAGAAGTGGACTTCTAAGGAAGTGACGTTCACCGACCCGACCACGGAGAACAATTCCTTCAACGTTCCCGCCAACGCTGTCACCGTGACGGCGAAGCACAATCCCTTTGTCGGAGCGCCGACCTTTATGCCCACCGGCACGACCGGCACCAACGGAACACTCACTTTCAAAACGCTGGTAAAGGCGGATGAAACATATGAGGGTTTCAGACTGGTGAAAGAGGCGGAAGTGGACGACACGACTAAATACAAGTCTATCAATCCATCGACGACCTCCCCGAGCAGCCCGTATGAGTACAGCTATGAAACAAACCGCGTCTCCGGTGTAAATCAAGTTGATGAGGGCAATTACTATGTCGTAGCGTATCTGAATAATGACTATTATCTGGGCGAGAAGTTCACGGTGGACTACACCGCCGCGCCCGCAGGCAACTATTCGGATAGCGTCAGGGTGTACAACGCAAACAAGAAACTTATCGGCCTCGGCGACGGAGAATGCCTTACTGCAAATGATGCTACCGGCGCAAGCAGCTATACCGGCGGCTCTTCCTATGTTGCACGCTATGACAAGTCTACTGGTACGCTGTACCTCAAGGACTACCAAGGCGTTGCGGCAGATGGCATGATTTATGCGCACGGCGACCTGAACATTGTGGTTGAGAACGACAGCAGCTTTACCACAAGCGTGTCAGCTACCAATGATTTGTACGGCATACAGGCTAACGGCAAGCTGAACATCTCCGGCTCCGGCAAGCTGACTGTGACTGCGACGGGTAGAGGTGATGTCTATGGCATTTATGCAAAAGAGGGCGTCACAATCTCCGCACCGCTGGCTGTGACGGTCGGGAAAAATAATGAAACAGAGAACGGCCCGGGGTACGGCATTTATACGAAGAACGGTGCGATCTCTCTGTCCGGCAACGATATGACCGTTAACGCAACAGGCGGAACATCTACCGCCTACGGTGTTTTCAATGCTGCGGAAACAGAAACACCTGCAATTGCAGACAACGGCAACATCGGCATCAGCGGGACGCTGACCGTGAACCTGAAAAAAGGCAGCTCTAATATCGGTATTTACACGGGTAGCGGCGGCACAATCACGCTGGATGGCGCAACGGTGATTATTCCGGGAAATTTTGATCCCGGCATCTTCAATAACAATGGAAATGTCATCATCAAAAACAACTCTAATGTGACGCTCACTTCTGATGTACCGGGGAGTTGGGGAGTTTATGCAAAATATGGCGGCGATCTGATTATTGAGAACAGCACCGTCAAGGTAAGTGCAGATAGTCTTGCGGCATGCCTCGAACGAGGAAATGTGTCGATCAAGGATTCAAAGGTCGAGCTAACATCAAAATATAAACATTACGAAGTTATTAGGACAGGTAACAGCAGCGCGGCGAATACAATCGACCTTTCCGGCAGTGGCACGGTGACGCTCACCGCGTCGGGCGAGCAAACAAACTACGCCATGATCACTGGCAAGGTGACTCTCGGCCCCAACACGAAATACGAAATTGGCAAGCCTGACGGCAACAGCTATGACGGCGCATACGACGCAGCCAGCGACAAGACTGTCCTCAAGTTCGTGCATGAGTCTGCGGCGCCCACGACCTACACCGTTTCCGGCACAGCCACAAGCTTCGGCAGCCAAACGGACGATATGACCATTCAGCTTATCAAGAGCGGCGAGTCCGAGGCTGCCTATGAGGCCATTGTCAAGGGCGACGCCACAGGCTACTCCATCGCAGGCGTCCTCCCCGGCACCTACACCATGAAGGTGATGAAGCAGAACCATGTTACACGGGAGTACACCGTCACGGTGGGAAGCAGCAATGTGGTGCAGGATGTGAAGATTTGCCTGCTGGGGGATGTTACAGGTGACGGTAAGGTAAACAGCAGGGACTTAAATAAATTATATGCTCATATAAACGAAACAGCCACAATGACAGGATATGAGTTTAAATGTGGCGATGTTCAGGGCAATGACGGTAAGATTAATACAAGAGACTACAATCGTATGTATGCCCATGTAAACGAAACAAATTTACTTTGGTAAGTTTGCGATAGATATACATATAAGAATAAGGAGGTCATATTTATGAAGAAAAGGATTATTTCAATCTTCATGGTAATTGCTTTGATTATTTCGTTGGTACCGATGTATGTGCTGGCAGCAACACCTACGCCAATAACGGTGACAGCGGATAAAGCATCAGCATGTGAAGGTGAAACAATTACCTACTCTATCAAGATTGGTGCGGTAGAGCATATGCAGGGCTTCGAATTTAAGGTTTCAATACCTACGGGTCTAACCTATGTATCTGCTACTGTTGCAACCGGTCTAAAAGAAACTTTGGGTTCCGATAAAGCCGATTGGACAGAATCCAGTAAAAAATTCATTGTTGCTGGTGGCGGAGACTATAGCAGTAGCAGTGAAACCGCTATTATGGAACTTAAGTGTACTGTCGATGTAGGTGCGACGGGGACCATTGGAATCACTCTTGTAGATATCGACATGAGTGATCCTTCATATGATACTATCGAAACGGAGCTCGATGTATCAAGTGCAAAAACATCAATCACCGCCGCTCCGAAGCCGGCGACCGGAATTTCACTTAACAAGACTGCGACCACCATTTACACTGGCGCAAACGAAACCTTGATCGCAACGGTGGAACCGAACGACACCACGGATACTGTAACATGGACATCCAGCAACACCGCTGTTGCAACGGTTGACACCAACGGTAAAGTAACTGCAGTAGCTACCGGTAAGGCTACCATCACTGCAAAAGCGGGAAGCAAATCCGCCACCTGCGTTGTAACGGTTGAAAACGCACCTTGCACCCACACGAACAAGACAAATGTTGACGCAAAGCCTTCCACCTGTAAAGAAAAGGGTTGGGAAGCCTATTCCAAGTGCGACAACTGCGGCAAGCTCTTCGACAAGGACGGCAACGAGATCAGTGCTATTCCTTATCTGTCTCTTGCTGACCATACGCCCGCACAGACTGCGACTGCTGAATACCTGAAGTCTGCGGCAACCTGCACTTCTCCCGCGGTTTACTATGAGCACTGCTCTGTCTGCGACGAGAAGCTCAACACCACCTTTACTTCCGGCAGTACGGTGCCTCACACCGAGTCCGGCTGGAAGAGCGCCGCGGACGGCCACTGGAAAGAGTGTACGGTTTGCAATCAAATCACAACCACAAAAACTGCGCACAACCCGGATCACACCGGACACGCTACCGAGGAATACGCCATTAAGTGTACCGAGTGCGGATATGTAATTGAAGCACAGCTGGGTCATACCCATGTATTTGACAAGGAAGTAGCAACCGATACTTACAAGGTAACTGATGCTACCTGCAAGGCAAAGGCAACTTACTACAAGTCCTGCGTTTGCGGCGAAAAGGGCACGGAAACCTTTGAGTACGGTGAACTGGCTGAACACAACTGGACACCGGCTACCTGTACTGCTCCTAAGACCTGCTCTGTATGTCAGGCAACCGAAGGTGATCCTCTCGGCCATACCGAAGGCCGCGAATGGAAGTACAACAGTACCAGTCATTGGCATGTGTGTACTGTGTGCGGTGCCAAAACCGATGAGCCCGAAGAGCATCAATTTGATGGAGGTAAAACCTGCGTTCATTGTGGTTATACCAAGGGCTCCACAATCGTAATTCTGGACCCCGCCGATACGGATAAACCGGACCTGGAAAATCCAGGAACCGGCGCAGCGGTATCGGGGAGCAGCATCGGTTATGCCTGTGCAGCACTGGCCGCTGTGAGCGCCATTTATGTAGGCGCCAAAAAGCTTGCCAAAAAGGATGAGGAATAAGTCCGAATCCCATTGATCCGCCCCGCGGAGCAAAAACTGCCCCCTGTCGACTCCCATAAGCCGGCAGGGGGCAAGAAAATACAGCAGAAACACCGCTACAGCTCTGACTGGAAATCTGATTCTATCAACCATTGGCATGAATGCTCCTGCGGCGACAAGGACGATGTTGCGGCACACAGCTTCAAGTGGGTGGTTGATAAGGAAGCAACTGCAACCAAAAAGAGTTCCAAGCATGAGGAATGCAAATTCTGTGGCTATCAGCGTCCTGCTGTTGAGATCCCGGCTATCGGTTCCACAACCAAGCCGACCGATCCGACGGAAAGCAATCCGAACACCGGCGCTCTGGATGATGTACCTCAGACCGGTGACAACAGCAACATGATCCTCTGGATCGTCCTGCTGCTTGCTTCTGGCCTTGGTGTAACCAGCACCGTAGTGTACAGCAAAAGAAAAAATACGTAAAATAACCCAATAAGATAATCTTATAAGGATGGGCGGTGACGGGCATAGTCCCGCTGCCGCCCTTTCCCTTGGATTGGAGAAACCACGATGAACAACGAACAAGCCCGGCCAACATCCCAGCCGACACCAAGCGCAGCCTCCGGTAAAGAGGATTACAGGAGATATATCGCAAGGAAAAGGCGGCAGAGAAGAAAGCAACGCAGGTTGATTCTTTGCGCTGCTGCGCTGCTTGTATTGGTCCTGCTTATTGTATTGCTTGTCAAAGGCTGCTCCGGCAGCGACCCGCTGACCGGCACATGGGAATATGACAGCAACACAACCTATCAGTTTGACGGTAAAGGAAGCGGTACAATGACCCTTACCTCCGCAACTTATGATTTTTCCTATCAAGTGAAGGACGATCAGCTCTTTATCGACTTTTCAAACGAAGCAGCACGGGATTGCACCTATACATTTTCTGTAAATGACAACACACTCACCCTGACAGGCGGAGAAGGAACCATCGGCGGAACCTATGAGCTGCACAGACAGGAGGAATAGCCGGGTGAACGGTCAATGAAATGGATCAGCACCAAAGGAAAGTATCAAAGGAAACATAAGCCCGTCCGCAACTGGACCCCCATTCTCATTTTGCTGGCAGTATCCTCTGTAGGGGCCATTATGGCAGTCCGGGGTATTCTGAGAGATCAGAACAGATAGGAGAAATATGATCTTATATCAGAAAGTGTTCATGCAGAGGAAAGCAGCACTGCGGATTATATTCCAGTTATTCCTGTTATCTCTGACGATACCACAAGCGAGCCTGCGGAAAAAGAAACAGAGCCGGAAATCCTGACGCAGTACGCTTCTGTGTATGAGCAGAACGCCGACCTGTTCGGCTGGATCTGTATTGAGAACACCGTTTTGGACTACCCGGTGATGCATACTCCGGACGATCCGGAAAAATACCTGCGTCTGTCCTTTGAGGGCGAAACCAGCACTGCCGGTACGCCTTTTATGGACGCAAAATGTGGAATTGACAGTGATAACTATATCATCTACGGACACAACATGAAAAACGGCACGATGTTCCGTGAAATCCTGCAATACGCCAACAAAAGCTATTGGCAGGAGCATCCCATGATCAAATTTAATACGCTCTATGAGCAGGGCGAATATGAAGTTCTGGCAGCTTTTTACGACCGGGTGTATTACGCAGACGAGAACTGTTTTAAGTTTTACCGCTTTATCAAGGCTGCCGATAAAGCAGATTATGACAATGCCATTCAGAATTATAAAGAAAAAAGTTTGTACGACACAGGGGTGACTGCCGAGTACGGCGATAAGCTCATTACCCTTGTTACCTGTTCCTATCACGAAGAACACGGACGATTCGTAGTGGTTGCCCGCCAAAGGTAAAAGCACATTCTTTGCAAGTAAAAGGCGGCTGCCGGATTATTCCCAACAGTCGCCTTTTACTTGTCAGTCTTAAATGCATCTGCCTGCTGGCAGAGGGAAATGTACTTCTGTATTTCCGCTTCACTCTTTCCTGCAAAGAAATCTGTAACGGTTTTTGATACCGTGGCAGTTGCCGTATCGGGAAATACGATGGCATCCAGACTGATATTCATTTCTTTTGCCAACAATGCAACCGTTTCAAATCGTGGGTTGCTGCGCCCGAGTTCAATCTCAATGATGGTACGGACGCTCATATGCAGTTTCTCCGCCAGTGCCCTTTGTGTAAGGTGCTGCCTTGCTCGCGCAGCACGGAGGGCAGCAGCAAAAGAATCAACTGGATTCTTCATTTCAACTCACTTCATATATATTTTATTGTGCGCTAATGCTCATATAAATAACCATGTAAATCATATCAAGTGAGTTATAAATCATATTTTGGGAGGTAGAAGAAAATGGATATGAATATATGTCAGGACAGGAGGCATCCATAACGCAAGGGATCGATACCGGGCAAAATGGCATACTTCAAAACGACAACTTAGAATAACAAACGATGCGGTGAGCTGCACTTATGAGAATGAGTTGCAGCTCATATATTATGTTCTAAAGCTCATAAGCAAAAATGCGGAAGCTCCACCAAACGGAAGCTGCTTTTCTACACGCACCAAAACAAAACTGAAAGGCACCCAAACGGATTTTTATATCCGTTTGGGTGCCTTTTGTCGTATTGCGTTTTTGCACTCTGTCGGCTGCCGCAGCCCGCCCTTTCTCTCTGCTTCTTTTGATTTGATGGTCATAGAGCAATAAGGAGGTACGGCGTATGGATTACTCGTAAAAATTTCTTCAAAATACTTTCGCCCAATTTGGAAGTTGGAGCATCGACTACCGTAGTAGTGGCGAAAGGGGAGGACAAGTATCACCCGCCTTTGCGGACGCGAAGGGAGGTGAGAAAATGAAACCTCATTCGCATGAAGAACATATACAGCATACCTTTGATGCGTTCTGTAAAAAGGTAATGCGGAATGAAGCGCGGGATTACCTCGACGAGCTGGCACGGAAGCGAAATCGTGAGATCAGCTTTTCCGATTTGCCGGTTGAAGTCATGGAACAGCTTTCAACCTGTGACATCTATTTTGTCGAGAAACAATCCTTTGGCGTTCTTGATTACAGGGTGCATATCGACAATGACGAGCTGGCAGAAGCCATAGCAGCCCTGCCCGCCCAGAAGCGCGATATTATCCTGCTGCCCTATTTCCTTGATATGCCGGATAGCGAGATCGCCAAGGCACTGAACATGGTGCGCAGCTCCGTTGCTTACCGCAGATCCGCCACCTTAAAATTGCTGAGAGAACTGATGGGAGGAAAAGCAGATGAACAATAACCTGAACAACGCACGTCTGCTGCCCTTTACTGTCATTCAGAAAGCAGCAGGCGGCGACGTGGAAGCCATCAACGTGGTTTTGAAACACTATGCGGGTTATATTGCCAAACTGTCACTGCGCGAGCTATACGACGAATACGGCAATCCCCATCTCTGTGTGGACGAAGAACTGCGACGAAGGCTGGAAACCAAGCTCATAACGAAGACCCTCACTTTTCGGGTAAATTGACCCGACTGCCGGACAAGCACTTTCCCCTTTCTGCAAGTCCTACTGACTGTTCCTTGACAAATACGCGCGTAAGATAACGACGATTGCGTCATAAAGCACAAAGGATACATCCCTTTTGCGCCGAGCCGTGCGGTGGGTGCGCCATGACCCGTATCCGGGAGGATATGCCGAGCGACAAACACTTTCACCGTAATGCAGCGTGGCAGCTTGCGGGCGAGGATGCGTAAAAGGAATAATGGTACTCCCTTGCAGCCACAGTCCGAGCGTTAAAAGCGTCGCAGGCGATGGGCAGGGCTTCGGCAGACCGTCGGAGGGGTGAAACTCCCGTGGAGCTGCGCTAGCAGCCGTCCTTTGAGCTTCTTTATTATGACTTAAATTTTTCTATCCCATGAAAGGGGGATTTATTTCTATGAACACAGCAATCAATCAGAAAACAAATGTCCCCGTTGTACGAG
>JAGBEM010000185.1 GCA_017936985.1 Oscillospiraceae bacterium | reverse complement strand
GTTGCGATCGCTCTTGGACTTAAGATCACCGTTGGTATTTTATATGCTGTTATTTCCATCATTCCGGTTTCGATCCTTTACATCGCTTTTGGACTCCTTTGCGGAAGCGTGTTCAACGATAAGCAGGTCGGTGGCATCTGCGGTGCTCTCCTTACGAATCTTTCAGCCTGGTTATCCGGTGTTTGGTTTGATCTGGATCTTGTAGGCGGCGCGTTTAAAAAGGTTGCATATGCATTGCCTTTTGTACATGCTGTCGAAATGGAACGTGCTGTGCTTGCAGGAGATCTTGCCGGTGTTTTTCCGCATATCTGGTGGGTATTTGGTTATGCTGTGGTCCTGTTGACCGCGGCGGTATTGCTATTCCTTCGGCAAATGAAAAAGCAGTAATTGATGGGATAAATTCCTGTTGCGCTAAGACAGACGGATATATTATAATTATAGAAAACCATGCTGGAGGATGAACTATGAAGATCATGGCCATTGATTACGGCGACGCCAGGACAGGCGTTGCCATTTCTGATCTGCTGTGCAGTATTGTAGGTAGCACAACAGTCGTGAAAAGTCGAAACACAGAAAAAGCGATTGGGGACATAGTACGGCTTGTGGAAGAAAACCAAGTGTACACAATTGTTGTTGGACTCCCCAGAAATATGGATGGTACAGAGGGCCCGAGAGCTCAGCTGTGCCGGGAGTTTGCGGAGCTTTTGAAAAAAGCGACCGGCAGGGAAGTGGTCATGTGGGACGAGCGCAGAACCACTGTAGAAGCTCACAACATCCTTTCTGACCACAACTATCATGGTAAAAAGCGTAAGGATACAGTGGATGCTGTGGCTGCGTCTTTGATCCTGGAAGGTTATCTGGCGTTCCGGGGACGGTAAAATAGCTCCTTTAAACCGGTACCCAGCAGCAAAATACCGAATAGTTTGTCTGCCAGTTCCGTATGGATATAACCTCTGAGCCAGGAAAAGAGTGCAGCGGTAATGCAGCCTGCGATAATTGCAGGGAGCAGTTGTTTCAGATCCAGTGTTCCCTTGCGCCAGCGAAACAGGGACACGGCTCCGGCGGCAGTCAGGAAAAACATCAGATTGATAGTTCTTGCGATGCCGGACTCCGTTCCCAGCACCAGCGTCAGCCACAGGATCAGCAAGGATCCGCCGCCCACACCCAAACCTGCCAAAATGCCCAGGATTAAGCCTGTAATTAGCGCTACTGGAAGGGAATCTACCATAAATATCGGATACCTCCCCAAATGATCAGCAAACCCAATGCCCGGTGCAGCCATTTTACCGGTATTTTTCCGTCGAAAAATCCGGCTAAAAGCCCACCGGGGATACTGGCAAGCAAATACGGCCAGGCTTCATTCAATGGCAATCCGGTTTCCGGCAACGTAAACAGCAGGGAGACGACGCAGATCGGCAGGATAATGGATACTGAAGCAGGGAAGACTTGGTTTTGCTCCAAATGTGTACAGACATTTAGGAGGGGAACCAGCACCATTCCACCGCCGGCACCGAACAGCCCATTCACTGCACCTGCCGCTGCCCCTGCCAGCGCGGTCATATATTCCTTTTTCTTCAACATGATATCGCCTCCTGCTCACAGCATCTGCTGGATTTGGCAGTTTTATTCCAGAGCAGAGAAAATACCCGACTTCCGCAGAAGTCGGGTATTTGTTATTGAGATTAGCCGAAGGTGATGTCCCAGTTCATACGGGAAAGGTCGACCTCGGTATAGGGGGTAGTCTTCACGATCTCATCGACATAGGCTTCCAGATCATCCGCCAGCTTGTCGTTCATGATCATGTAGTTGCGGTAGGTGTATTCACCGTAGCCCTCCAGATACATGACATGGTAGCCGTTGTCAGTCTTGACAACGCCGGAATCGCCAGCCTTACGCTCAGCATCGAAGCACCAGTCATTGAACTCTTCCACGGCCCAACCGGGGTAGATGTCCTCGTACAGGCCGCCGTTGGTATTGGAGCCGCCATCCTTGCTGTGCTTATTGGCCAACTCGCCAAAGCTCTCAGCGGTAGCCTTGCCGGACTTCCACTCCTTCAGCAGATCTTCGGCAGCGGCCTTTGCTGCGGCATCGGCCTTTTCCTTTTCTGCAACAGATGCGTCCTTATCCAGCTCCTCGATGGTGATCAGAATGTGACGTACATTGACCAGCTTCATATCATTCTTGTTGACACCGGTGGGCAGGATCACATAGAAGCCGGTGACCTCGTATTCCACTTCCTCGTCATCGGAGTGCTCTTCACCTTCTTCGTGGGTGTGAGGCACTTCCACCTTTATCTCAACAGAAGCGATCTTGTCGGTCACAAAATCCTTGCCGGTGACCCAATCCTGCAGAGTCTTGTCCAGGCTGCTGAACAGAACATCCTCGCCGACAGTGCACAGGGGAATGTCCTTCTTGTCCTCTTCTTCCTTCTTATCGTCCTCTTCCTTCTTGTCGTCGCTGGACTCGGTGGAGGAGGTAGAATCGGTGGATTCTGTGGACTTAGTGGTGGATTCTTCCTTCTTGTCGGACTCGGTGGTCTTCTGGATCTGCAACAGTGCAGCGTTGAAGGTCTCTTCGTCAATAATGCCGGCATTCAGCAGCTTTTCTACATCTGCCTTGGCAGCCTCCAGAGCTGCAGCCTTTTGTTCATCGGTGTAAGTAACCTTGCCGTCCTCACCCTTGGTTCCCTCGCCCAGGTAGTCTTCCACATTGATTTTGTACAGCAGGTAGCTGTAGGAGTAGTACTCGCCGACCTTATCCTCTTCGTACTTGCTGAAAGTTGCGTCAGTGTAAGAATCCTTCAGTTCCTCGCTGTGCTTGTTGTAGTAGGAAGAAGCCATAGCACTGACGGAGGTGTACTTTTCAAAGGTTTTCAGAGTTGCACCGTTGCCGTACAGAGCCTTCAGATATGCGTTGGTGCTCAGTTTGTTGCTCTTGGCGGTTTCTTTCAGGTCAGAGATCTGCTTGTCCATAGCAGAGATCTCATCCTCGGTCATCTCATGCTCGTTCTTAACAGCCAGATCATACAGACCGAAGATCTCCTGCGCACTTTCGGCAGCTTCTGTCATAAAGTGCTTGGCCCAAGTCTCGCCGGTCTCCTTGTCATAGACCTGCTCGTTCAAAGACTTACCGGCGGTGAAGCCCATGAAATACTGGGCATAAGAGCCGTAGTAGGCGTAAAGATTGTAGTAGTAACTGTTGATCTCGTCAACAAAGAAGTAGCTGAATTCGGGAATGGTCAGCTCATGGGTGCCGACAGTGACGGCGTGGGTGTTGCGGTTAACCAGACCTTCGATGGGGGAACGGAGGGCAATACCAAGGACCATGGCAACAACAAGTACCATGACGACCACAAAGGTCAGGGTATAGGCCTTGAGGGATTTTGCCTCCTTCTGTGCCTGGCGCTGCTTTTCAGTCATTGCAGCAGCGTTCTGCTCCTTGCGGAGCTTTTTCTTATCAGATGCGCTCATGTAATCATTTCCTCTCATGTGTGCAGTTGGTTGTATTGCGCAGCATTTCGCGCAAAGTCCCAAGTATTATAACTGATTTCTTCTCTAGTTGCAAGTGTTTTGTTCTTCAAATTCCTAAAAATCGTAAAAAGTTTACAGTTTTCACTGAAAATGCAAGAAAAACGGGAGCATAGCTCCCGTTTTAAGACCCGCTTTGGCCGTGCGCATCCAATTATGACCTGCACGAATGGCAGGTGGGTTGCTGCTCATGACCTTACTAGCTCCCAACGTCCACCGTACGTCAAAGCGCAGGCGGGAGGTCTGCACACCAGCCATGAAGTCTGGCATCCCAATAAAAAAATGTGGGTCCAAAAGGATACGTCACGCACCAAGCAGGCAAAAATTACTCTTGGTCCTCTTCGTAAAGCTGATCCATGATCAGATCATATACAGCCTGAAGCTCCAGTTCATCTTCTATGGCGCAGAGGATCGGCTCGCCGTCTTCATCCACAGACTTGAGGATACTGACTTCCAGATCTTCCTCTTCGCCGTCGCCGGCCGGAATGACAGCCATATAGGAATTTCCGTTATATTCCAGTGTAGTCAGGATCTCCAGCTCATATTCCTGTCCATCCTCATCGACGATGGTCATAAAATCGGAACCGTATGTGTCAGCCATTGGGATCAACCTCCGCTTCTTTCTTGTAAACTAATTTTAACGCATAAGCTGCGTAAAATCAAGAGGGCAGTTGTATATTAGGAAAGATAATCTTCAAGCAGACTGCGAAGATCCGCATCGTCATCCAGATAAATGCCTTGTTCCAGCGCCTGCTGGTCGGCTTTCGGCAGCATGGAAGCGTAGTAGGGGAATACCTTTACCGGCTGGGGATCGTCATCCTTCCACAGGGCGATGCGTCCTTGATGGATACCAAGCAGAAAGCCAAAAGTCAGTATACAATATAAATATGACGCTCTGTTCATTTGTGTGACCTCCTTTTTGGTACTAGTATGCCGTAAAATTCTTGTTATATTAACAAATTGGGTCTTTCGTTTTGCTTTTGGGTATGCTATAATCATATGGCTGATAGAATGCATAAATGTTGTCAGCACAAAAAACAGTTCCCGCGCAGACCTCTTGGGCTGCTGTTTTGGAGGTAAAAGCATGGCTAAAGAAAATCAGGAACGCAGACGCAAGGTTACACGACAGTCCTGGAAGCTGACCGGACTGCCTGCCTTTATGCGCGCTTTGTGGATCGCGTTTTATTCAGTATTAAAAATCGTATTGGGCGCAGTGGCTACGGTAATCGTTATTGGCGGCGTGTGCCTTGTGGTGTTTGTCGGCACGCTGGGCGATTATTTGCAGGATGATATTATCCCCAATTCCAATGTGTCGCTGGATGGCTTTGATCTGGACCAGAACTCTGTGGTCTACTATCTGGACGCCAACGGAAACATCGAAACGCTCCAGAAGCTCCATGCCCAGACCACCAGCTCCCGGGCTACCTACGAAGAGATCCCCAAGGCAATGATCAACGCAGCTGTAGCAATCGAAGACAAGCGCTTCTTTGAGCACCAGGGTGTTGACTGGTTTACAACCATCAAGGCGTGTATTAATATGTTCGTCGGCTCCGGCGATCAGTTCGGCGGATCTTCGATTACGCAGCAGCTGATCAAGAATCTGTTCTTGGCGCAGGATGAAAGCGCGGACGATGTGACGGTGCAGCGAAAGGTCCAGGAGATATTCCGTGCAACGGAGCTGGAAAAGCGTTACGATAAGACTGTTATCATTACCTGGTATCTCAACGAGATCTACCTTGGCAACCGTATCTACGGCGTTAAGGCGGCAGCAGAGTATTACTTCGGTAAGGAGCTGGAGCTGCTGACCCCGGCGGAGTGTGCCTGTTTGATCAGCATTACCAACAACCCTTCAATCTACGACCCTACCAATGAAAAGGTGTTTAAGTACGAAGTCACCGAAGGTGATATTCGGGAAATGAATGGTTTTGAGCGAAATCATGTTCGTAAAGAGAACACCCTTTGGGTCATGCGCAATGAAGGCTATCTGACGGAGGAGGAATACCAGGAAGCTCTGGCACAGGAACTGGTATTCAAGCGCGGTATCGCACCGGAAGATAAGCTGGCTGATTGCCCCAACGAAGCATGCCGCTACCATGACCAGGTCAAGAACTTTGTCAAGAAAAGTGATGGTTTGTATTATTGCCCTGTGTGCGACACAGTGACAGAGATCGGCGATGATGCTTCTCAGGAGGTTTATTCCTGGTTTGTGGATACCCTTCTTGAGGATGTTGCCTCCGCCTTTGCACAGCGGGATGGCTTTGAGTGGGATAAGCTGGACAAAGATACCAAGGCTTTTTATAAAGACCTTGTTTGCAGCGCCGGCTATCATATCTATTCCACGCTGGATATGGATGTGCAGAACCAGGTGGACAAGATCTATACCAATCTGAGTGAGATTCCTGCGGATAAGAGCCTGCAGCAGCTGGAATCTAGTATGATCATTATTGACAACAGCACTGGCGATATTGTGGCTATGGCCGGTGGCGTTGGCGAAAAGACTGTCCATGATGCCTTTAACCGCGCAACGGAAGCAGAGCTGCAGCCCGGTTCTTCCATCAAGCCTTTGACAGTCTATGCACCCGGCTTTGAGCTCGGTGCCATTACTCCGGCATCTGTGGTTAAGGATATGCCCCTTTACTATACCGGCGATAGACCTTATCCGTATAATGATGACCGTTCCTATGCCTATAGCAGGACGATCTACAATGCAGTGGAGAAGTCTGTCAACGCAGTTGCGGTCAATGTTCTGGACTCCATTGGTCTGACCTATAGCTATAAGTTCGCCAAGGAACGTTTTGGACTGAACTGGCTGGTTGACGAGTATTATAACGCTTCCGGTAAGTATTTCAGCGACTTGGGCTATTCTCCCTTGGGTATGGGCGCGCCCACCGTCGGTGTGTCTGTGCGGCAGATGGCTGAGGCTTACTCTACCTTTGCCAATAAGGGCGTCCGCAGAGAAGCAAGAACCTATACCAAGGTTTATAACAGTAAAGGCGAATTGATCCTGGATAATGCCCAGGATTCCCAGACGATCCTCAGCGAGAAGTCCGTCAATTATATGAACTACTGCCTTGACAAGGCGGTTCAGAGCGGTACCGGCACCAGAGGCGACCTGAGCGGTCAGGATGTGGCCGGTAAGACCGGTACGACTTCCAGCTTGAAGGACCGCTGGTTCTGCGGCTTTACAAGCTATTATACAGCGGCGGTATGGTGTGGCTATGATACACCTGAGGTCATTACTCTGGTTGGAGATAAGGGTAATCCTGCCTGCCGCCTGTTCAAGAAGGTATTGGAGCCCCTGCACGCCGGCTTGAAGCG
>JAGBEM010000184.1 GCA_017936985.1 Oscillospiraceae bacterium | reverse complement strand
AGGCAAGATTCCGCTGAAAGCTCATGTCCACCGGGCGGATGATATCTTTACGGCGATCCGTATTGCGAAGGAATTTGGACTGGAGCTTACATTGGATCATTGCACAGAGGGGCATCTGATTGCGAAGAAGATCGCTGAAAGTGGGTTTCCTGCCATTGTCGGTCCGTCGTTTGCATCCCGGACAAAGGAAGAGGTAGCCTATTCAGATTTCAAAACTCCGGGCATTCTTCATAAGTCGGGAGTACCGGTAGCATTGACTACAGACCACCCGGTTTCCCGCATCCAGTACTTGCCTCTGTGTGCAGCGCTGGCAGCGAAAGAGGGCTTGGGCGAGCAGGCGGCTTTTCGTGCCATCACAATTGATGCGGCAAAAATCTGCCGGGTAGACCACCGTCTGGGAAGCTTGAAGGCAGGGAAGGATGCGGATCTTGCGATATTTGACGGAAATCCTCTGGAGATCACTTCCTCCGTATGTATGACGATGATTAACGGCAAAGTTGTGTGGTGCCCAAAATAAAAGGCAGACTTCAATGAACTGTACCAGCTTATGAACGGAACGCCCCTGCGGGAAATGGATAAAATCATCTCTCCTGTCTGTAAGCTGTGTCGTGACCATGTGTGGACTGGTTTTGTCAATGGTATGAAAGTAGGGCTCAAAGACCAGGGATGAATTTGCTCGATCAGCGTCAGTTCGTCTGCGGTGAACGTTGTACCGGTCAGATTATAAGGCATTAGCAGTTGGTTAGATATTTTATCAGCTTGTAATACTGATTCTTAATAAAACAGTTTCTTTTTATTAAGAAGACACCGCCTAACGGCGTTGTGGATTCCATTATTTTGAAAAAAATAATGGAATCCCGTCTGCGACTCTCTAAGAACCGCCCTGCGGGCGGTTGCTCGCTTGCATAGCGCCTGCGAGCGATTATCATACAGTTCTTGACGTGCCTTCGGCACTATAAAAAGGTTTTTAAACCTTTTTATCAAGATCTATTATATTATTTTTTCCGTACCAGTCGGCATTCCACTGCTACAAAGCCAGCCGCAGCGGCAGCGCCCAGCCCCAGAAGGGCATATGACAGGATCTCCATCCATTTAGACAGGGTCAGGACGCTCTGCCCGGCGCTCATGGTGCTCAAAAGCCCAAAGATTACGCCGAACAGCTCCCGATAATGGGTCATGTCGAAAATATTATCCAACGGCATCAGCGACAGCGGCAGGTCAAGGATCTTCGTCAAAATCAGCAGCAGAATCAGCAATCCGCCGACGATCCCCACGTTGATCCTGATCAGCTTCTCATTTTCATCCTCTTTCCGGGCGAGGACGCAGGTAAACGCCCATATCACAACCGGCAGCGCCACCACCACGATGATCAGCGCGATCAGCGGCAGGCTTACGACTGCCCGCTCAATGTCCGCCATCCGGTAAATCCGCCAATCCCCTCTTGCCAGACAACCCAAATTCGTTCTGGCCGTTTGCTCTGTGTACGGAAGAACACCCTCGGCGTAGCGAATGACCCATGCTTTTTCGCCCTTATCCAAAGTCTCAATTTTTTCCTTGGTGAGCAGATAGTTAGCCAGCATATTCTCGCCCATATCACCCCCTGCGACCAACGCTTCAAAGTCCGGGACGCCATTGGGATAGTACAGAAGATAGGTGTCTTCCTGCTTGACCAGGTCCTTCTGGTCCGCCATAACGATGATGACCTCTCCATCCCGGGGCTGCCGGGAGGCGGATGTGATATAGTAGAACCGATCCGTATAGATAAAATATGTCATACCATCGGGATCATAATAGTTTTCGTCCACTTCCGAAGCCAGCAGGCCGGTCTTCCAACCCATACCTTCCGTCACTTCGTACAGATGGGGGCCGTTTTCATTGCGAAACACGGAGGTCTCCCTCAGATTGATTGGGATACTGCCGTCGCACTTGTCTGCAATGGCGATAACATGGGTGGCCATCGTGTCCTCAATCTCGGCACACAGAATCGTGCAGGCCACCAGTAAGTACAATATCAGGGAGAAAATACACAAAACCGTCTTTTTCATATGTCACTTCTCCTTTACCAGCGCGATGCCGTCCACCAGCTCCCGGTTGTAGTAAGAGAACAGGAACAGCGGCGGGATCGCCACGAGGATGCAGCACACCAGCTGCACCGTGGGATCGTCCGTGGGAACGGACGCCAGAGCCACAGAAATGGGATAGTCCGCAAAGTCCTTCAGGTATACGATGGGCTGCTCCACCATGTTCCATCCATCCAGGAAGGACAGCAGCATGGTGCAAACCAATCCGCTCTTGCTCATGGGGATGGCTACCTTGGTTAATGTCTTAATGGTGCCGCAGCCGTCCAGCTTGGCAGCGTCAATGATCTCGTCGGGGATGGCCCGGAAGCTCTGGGTCATGATGAAGGTACCCAACGGAACGAAGATCGCCGGCAGCACCAGGGCATAATAGGTATCCAGCAGGCCCATCTCGTCTAAGACGATGTAGTTGGGCACTAAGGTCACCTGCAAGGGCATGATCATCAACATGATCAGGGTAAAGAACAGTACATTTTTGCCGGGGAAGTTACACTTGGCAAAGCCATAGCCCGCCAGGACAGACACGATAACCTGCCCCATGGCGATAATGCCGCTGAGCAGCAGACTCCGCCAGAACCGGGCCAGGAACTGCCGCACTGCCAGGAACACCTGATAGTAGTATTCCAAGGTGAATGCGTTCTCCGCCGTGAAGAAGCTCTCAAACACCACATAGCAGAAAGGCGCCATACACACAATTGTGAGAATGATCGACACGATGAGGCCGCCGATATTTCTTTTCTTTTTCATGCCCGATACGCCTCCTTCTTCATTACCCAGCGGTAGCAGATGAGGAACACCGCCACCACCACGATCATCAGCAGCACGGAAGCCACTGCCAGCTTGGAATAGTTCAGCTTTTCAAAACTGTTGTTGATAAAGTGCTGGAGCATGTACACGCTGTCGTCGGGGTGGGTTCCGCCGATGAGGAAGATCTCCCGGAAGCACTTGAAGGCATTGATCAGGGAGAACACCCTGGCGAAGAACACGCTGTACCACATTTGAGGAATCGTGATATAGCGAAGCTGCTGACCTGCGGATGCGCCGTCGATGGCGGCGGCATCGTACTGATCCTCCGGGATCACCGTCAGGCCGGACAAAAGCAAAATCACACTGTAACCGGTGTTTTTCCATAAGTACAGCAGAACCACGATCCAAAAAGCGTACTCCGTGTGGAGCCAATCCTTGATGGGTAGCCCCCAGGTGTAGAGCAGTTCATTCACCAGACCCAGCTCCGCGAACAGCAGCTCCACCAGCATCACCGTGCCCACCACGGGCATGATGTAGGGCAGCAGGATCACGGATTTCAGAAGCTGATGCTTCTTGACCTGATTTTTCAGCAGCAGCGCGATGGCATAGCTCAGCACCAAAATCAGGGGCAGAGAGATTGCCAAAAAGCGCATAGAATTGCCGAAAGCCAGGCGGAACACCTTATTCTCCGCCATATCCTGATAATTGGCCAGTCCTACAATGCCCACACTACCCTTGGAGAAGGAGTAGTAGATCACCAGCATAAAGGGGATCACATAGAAGATGAGATACCCGATCATCAGCGGCGCGATCAGGCCGTAGCCATCGCGGATATTCTTTTCTCTTGCCGTTAATTTCATCGTGCAACACCGTCCTTTGTGCTAATATATGCGCAGAAAGCCTGCGTCCAATATTGGGCGGCAGGCTTTCTAATT
>JAGBEM010000183.1 GCA_017936985.1 Oscillospiraceae bacterium | reverse complement strand
TACTGGAGGAAAAGGCTAAGCTTTCCGGATTGGCAGAGGATGCACAGGTTGCTCGGGATCTGTCGGAAAAATGCATCAGCTTTGAAAAGAAGCTCCATGATCTGGAGTTGACCCGTGTGATCTCGATCCAGACTGCACCACAAATCCGGATGATCCAGAATAATAACAATGCGATGGTGGAGAAGATCCAAACCACCTTGATGAACACGATTCCACTGTGGAAGAATCAAATGGTTCTGGCTTTGGGAATTGCGCATTCCACTGAAGCAGCTCAGGCACAACGCCAAGTTACGGATGTTACGAATGAACTGCTAAAGAGAAATGCAGAAAAACTGCACATGGCTTCGGTGGAAACTGCAAAGGAAGCGGAACGGGGTATTGTTGACATCGAGACACTGAAAAAGACCAATGCAGATCTGATCCAGACGCTGGATGATGTGATGAAGATCCAGGCTGACGGTCGCGCAAAGCGGCTTGCAGCGGAAACGGAGATTGCGAAGATCGAAAATGATCTGAAGTGCAAGCTGCTGCAGCTTAGCACCGGCGAGTGAGTGGCAGACACAAGGATAAGTAAAGACAGTGTTGGTTGAAAAACACCAACGCTGTCTTTTTATAGCAGGGACGGAATCAAGGAGGAATACTATGCTGATCAAAGGCTGTCAGGAAGGAAAAGGAACACCGCGGCTGGTGGAAGTGAAATGCCCAAAATGCGGTGAATATGTGGAGGTGTTTGTAAAAATGGGTGGTGCTCCGGGCCAGACCGGCACACTGGTTAGCGATGAAAGCTGTGTTTGCGGACAATTGCTGCCGGCAGGCAGCTATGTAAGTGATTATGCGGTGTGAGGAAGCAACATACCGTGTGATCCGCAGCGATCGTAAGACCATTGCCATCCAGATCATGCCGGATGGGGAAGTGGTGGTCCGTGCTCCAGTGCGTATGCCCACAGCAGCGATCGAAGGCTTTGTGCAAAATAAAGCGTCCTGGATCGAAAAACAGCTGGCAAGACTGCCGGTGGTTGATCAGCTTACAGAAGCCCAAATGAGGGAATTGGTAAAGAAAGCGAAAGCAGTGATCCCGGAAAAAGTGGCGTACTTTGCATCTTTGGTGGGCGTGGACTATGGGCGGGTGAGCATCCGGGCGCAGCATAGTCGTTGGGGCAGCTGCAGCGGTAAGGGCAATCTAAATTTCAATTGCCTTTTAATGCTTGCACCACCTGAAGTGGTGGATTATGTGGTGATCCACGAACTGTGCCACCGAAAAGAAATGAATCATTCTCAAAGGTTTTGGTTAGAGGTGGAGCGTGTTTTGCCCAACTACCGGGCAAGCAAAAAGTGGCTGAAAGATAACGGACAGAATTTGATCGGTCGCTTACAGAAACGATAATAGAAAAATCCCGGCATCAGCCGGGAATTTTTTATGCAAACAGGATGGTTTTTGGAGCTGATAAAGGTTCACTTGTCTATGTGTTTGAGAAATCTATGGACTTGTCGGCGGTTTTTAAAAATAATGATCCGTTTATTTTCTGCGGTGGAAAGCAGATCGCAGTAATCCTTGCGATGCTGTTTGTTAAAGGTCAGCACATTGCGGTAAAGCGTGATTTTTTGTTTGTCAAAGTATTCTGTGCAGCTACCCCCCATGTCAGCGCGGGTCTTGCCGTAATTGGTCAGGATGCGCTTTGTAATGCCTGCCAAACAGGTTACTGCCGGAAAATCAAAATAAAAGACGGTGTCACAGTATTGCAGGCGGTGGGGGAGCGTACGGTTAAAATTACCGTCTATGATCCAACGGGGCTTTTCCAGTTCCTCTTGCAAACGCTTGTCAAAGGCGTCCCTGCTCAGATGCTCCCAGTTTCCGCACCAGTAGATTTTGTCCAGATGTACCAAGGGAAGAGCGTATTTGGCAGCCAGCTGCCTGGAAAAAGTGGTCTTTCCGGAACCAGCATTGCCGATGATCAAAACACGTTCCATAGCGTTACCTCAGCAGCGGTGTGCAGGCTGCGACTGTGTCAGCAAACAAGTAATTCTTCAGTTCTTCCGCTTTGACCCATTTGAAGCTTTCTATTTCACCCTCCTGGGTGCGCGGTGTGCCGTTGACCTGCCCCAGGAAGAAAACGACCTGCTTCCGGGAAATCGGAGAGATGGGATATTCAATGGTGGCAGAACTGCTGACATCCAGCTGGGCAGTTAGCCCGGTTTCTTCCCAAAGTTCCCGCAGGGCGGTCTGAATTTCCGTTTCTCCGGCTTCCATGTGGCCCTTGGGCAAGCTCCAGCACTGGGAGTATTGCTCAAATACGATCAGGTATTCCCGTTCTCCGCTGACGATCCGGTAGGGAAGTACGCCGCAGGATTTGCGAAACAAAGAATCGATGGTGCTGATAAAGTACTGTTCTTGAAAATTAACAGCTTCGGCGATCTGACCTTGATGGAAGACCATCCCATCCGGAGCTACTACCAGCTTATCCTCGCAGTCATTTCTGCGACGAATGGCAGCGACTACCTGGCCGTCAAAGGAAGAAACCGGCTCCGTTACTCCCAGGATATACGCATCCTGTTCCTCTCCGTCCCCGGCAATGACGCCTGGGATGTAACCGTAGTTGATGGGATACACCATTTCTCCATGCCGATGCCCAATCGGCCGGTCTACTTCTACATGTACGCGCTTTCCCAATAGTTCGTGTACAATCTGCTCCCGTGCGTCCATTTGGATCCCTCCTTCGTGTGACTATTTTAGCTTGAGCACTCTTGAAAATCAAGACATATCCGATATAATGTTAGCAAGAGGTGATACGTATGAAAATGGTTAAAATTACAGCAATGCGCAAAACTGTCTACCAAGATCTGATGGAGCAGTATGAAAACCCCATTGAGCATGCCTGTGACATTCGGGAAGGCCAGATCTGGTTTTCTGATGCCGGACAGAAGCCGGAAGGCTTCTGCGACAGCGCATGGGAGAGCATGGCGGCCTTTGTCAAAGACTTGGCAGAGGGCAGCGGCAATTTCTATGATGGTTGGATGAAGAACCCTTACTCGGCAATGATCAGCTGTAATGACGGCTTCCGGCCTGTCAGCTTTTATCTGGAAGTGGTCAATGCGGAAGGAGATCAGCAATGACACAGCGCGTGGATAATTACCACATCCAGATGCAGCAGGCAAAGAAACGCTTTTTGACCTATGATCAGCAGGAACTGATACAGCGGTGTGGGTTGCAGTTTGATGAGAATTATCTTTACACCAAACTGCTGTCTCAGAACTATCGCATCCATCGCAGGACCGGAGACATGGAGCGTTTTCACCAGAATGCTTGGGTAGATGGGAACACCTTTAACGAGGTCATGACCGTTCTGGACTGGCTCTGCGACAGCCGCCCGGACCGGTATATCACCCACCGGTGGATCAATGTTGTTACCCATGGACACTATTTTCATGGCAATTTGCAGGAAGATGTGAGTGTCCACCATGCAAAGCTGTTTGAAAGGCAGCCGGAAGCCTTTGCGGCGGCCTGTGAGGCATTGGACGGGGAAAGAATCCCCGGTTCATTCGTCGGTTACGCTATTGAACTCATTGACGGTCTTCGTGTGTTGGTGCAGCTGTGGCAAGGGGATGATGAATTTCCGCCCCGGCTTCGGTGTTTGTGGGATGAAAATACAAACCGCTACCTGCGGTACGAAACCACCTGGTTTGCTACGGCACTGCTGATGCAGCGCATCAAAGAGAATATGCCGTAAAACCCGGAATTGCAATCTGAAGTGACCCTAAAAAGTTAGAAATATATGTCTAACTTTTAGGGGTCACTTGAGAAGCAGTGGGTCTTCTTTAAAATTGATTCTTTAAGAATAGAAATGCCTTTGCATACTTTGCTGGGTGTGATAGAATAAAAACGGTAGTTACATTCTGAATATTGCTACCAACGGTGCTGTTAATATCTGCCTGCAGACAAAATAAGAAAACAATCAGGAGGCAACCGATATGAATATTACTGCAGAAGAAGCCAAGAAGATCATGGACACACAGAAGGGTTTCATCATTCTGGATGTACGGGCCCAGGAAGAGTATGACCAGGGACACATCCCCGGTGCCATCGTGATTCCCCATACCCAGATCGAAGATATGGCAGAGGCCAACTTGCCCCGTAAGGATCAACTGATCCTTGTTTACTGCCGCAGCGGACGCCGCAGCAAGATGGCGGCGGAAAAACTGGTGGAGATGGGCTATACCAATATCAAGGAATTTGGTGGCGTTCTGGATTGGCCTTATGAGGTGGAATAAATGGTAGCCAATTACAAAGTGATCACCCTGTGCGGCAGCACTCGGTTTAAAGACGCGTTTATGCAGGCACAGAAAAAACTGACGCTGGAAGGGAATATTGTGATCAGCGTTGGCTTGTTCGGACACTCCGGTGACAGCGAAGTATGGACCGAGGGCACCAAGGAAATGTTGGACGATATGCATAAGCGAAAGATCGATATGGCGGATGAGATTTTCGTCATCAATGTGGGCGGCTATATTGGCTCCAGCACAAGATCAGAGATCGAGTATGCACAAAATACCGGCAAGACCGTACGCTATCTGGAGGATTAAGAGAATGAAACTTCTGATCCATGCACTGAGCAAATTCATCTGTGGTTTACTCTTGGTGGGTTTGCTGATCTTCTTGCCAGCAGGCACACTGCGCTATCCAAACGGCTGGCTGTTGATTGGATTGCTGTTCGTACCTATGCTGATAGCCGGATTTGTGATGCTGTTCAAAGCTCCGGGATTGCTGGCAAAACGGTTGGATGCTAAGGAAAAGCAGGGGACGCAGAAAGGTGTGGTCGCCTTTTCCGGGCTGATGTTCCTTGTCGGATTCGTGGTGGCGGGATTGGACTTCCGGTTCTCCTGGTCGCAGATGCCGCTGCCGGTAACTGTTGCAGCGTCGGCGCTGTTTTTGATTGCGTATGCGCTATATGCTGAGGTTATGCGTGAAAACGCATATTTGAGCCGTACTGTTAAGGTGGAGGAAGGGCAAACGGTTGTGGATACCGGTCTTTACGGTGTTGTCCGGCATCCTATGTACATGGCAACGGTTATCTTGTTTTTGATGATACCTTTCGTCCTGGGTTCCTGGTATGCTGCTTTGGTGTTTGCGCTTTATCCGGTGATCATCATTGCGCGCATAAAAGGTGAGGAAGATTTGCTGACCCGGGAACTGCCAGGCTATGCGGCATATCAAAAGAAGGTCAAATATCGGATGATTCCCTATGTTTGGTAATGGAGATAATGGATGCGCTTTCGGCTTTTATGGTCCGAGTGGCGAGACTCGTTTGCATCTGCGCCGGGTGGCGCAGATAGAGGTTCGGCTCGGTCTAGCCCTCGCCGGCAACGCTCATCCGCGTTGCATTTGATTGTTCGAGTCTCGAATTCAAAAGATAAAAGCCGAGAGAGCAAATGCTCTTTCGGCTTTTATGGTCCCCCGACCGATGATAAATCCGAACTATCCAATTTGGAGAAAGGGACGGTTGCTGTCCC
>JAGBEM010000182.1 GCA_017936985.1 Oscillospiraceae bacterium | reverse complement strand
TGGTTATCTCCTTTATTCACATTCCGTATTGCGGAAAGTGATCTTGCCGGTTTCGGGATCCATAGACTCTCCAATGGCCAGAGATTCCAGATGATAGCCTAAGTTGCGGATCCGGTGGCCACCGTCCTGGAAGCCTTTCTCCACGGCAATGCCCAGACCTTCCACGGTGGCACCGGCACATTCAACGATGTAGATCAGACCCTGCAGGGCGCTGCCATTGGCAAGAAAATCGTCAATGATCAGCACATGGTCATCAGCGCTCAGGCGCTTTTTCGACACAATGACTTTATTCACATGACCCTGTGTGAAGGAGGGGACTTCTGCCAAATACACTTCGCCGTCAATGTTGACAGACTGGGATTTTTTGGCAAATACCAGCGGTACGCCAAACTCCCGTGCTACGGGATAGGCAATGGCGATGCCGGAGGATTCGATGGTCAGCACCTTGGTGATGGGCTTGTCCGCAAAGCGGCGATGAAACTCTTTGCCCATTTGCTCCAAAAGCCCAATGTCCATCTGATGATTCAGAAAGCTGTCCACTTTCAGCACGTTGCCGGGCTTGACGATGCCGTCTTTTGCAATTCTCTCTTCTAAAAAGTTCATGCATTGGCCCTCCTTTTAATCTCTGAAAACAATATAACACAGTTTTCCAAAAATGTCATCCGCTTTTCAGAAAAAATAATGGAATTTCCGGGGTCAGAGAAGCTTAAACTGATTCTTGCGGCATTCCAGCACGCCTTCCCGGCGGAGTTTGCTGATCTCAGCAGACAAACCGCTGCGATCCACCTCCAGAAAGTCCGCCAGTGCCTGCCGGTCATAGGGAATGGTGAATTCGCTGCTGCCGTGGCGCTTCGCCTGAGCGGCAAGGTACGCCATCAGCTTTTCCCGGGTAGTGCGCTTGGCGGTGATCTGCAGTTTTTGATGGAGCATCTGATTCTTGGTGGCGGTGAGCCGCAACAGGTTATAGATCACCCGGTTGTGAAATTCACAGGCGTTGGAGCAGCAGGTGGTGACCCGGCGGCTGTCGATGAGCAAAATGCGCGTGTCTTCTGTGGCGGCAACGCTTACCGGCAAGGTGCGTTCATCGGAGAAGGGGTAGGACTCACCGAACAATTCTGTGCTGCCAATGTGGGCGACGATACTGCGGTTGCCGTAGTAGTCCTCTCGGACAAGCTGCACAGAGCCGTCTAAAACGATGCCCATGTACACGGCATCCTCACCCTCTTGAAACAGGAAGGAACCCTTTTTCGCCTCTACGGTTCTGGCGCCCAAGCAGCCCAGCATACCGCGAAGATCTTCGGGCCGGATGCCGTCAAACAGGGGACATGCCTGCAGAATCGGTAAAATTTCTTTCATAATCTGCTCCTTTTGTTGAAAATTCAACAGACACTCTGAGATTAATATAGTATACTGATGCTACAAAGTCAAGGAGGTGTTGCATATGTTAATGGATAGCTGTCAGGGAAAACCCCGCACGCCCACCATTCATGAAAAGGTCTGCCCCCAATGCGGCAGCATCATTGAACTCTTTTCCATCGATACGGAAGTGGCCTGTGACAACTGCGGCTTTGTTGCCTATAACGATACGTTAAGCTGTGTTCAGTGGTGCGCCCACGCCAGAAAATGCGTCGGCGACGATATGTACGAGCATATGATGAAGATCGCAGAAATGCAGAAGCGGAAGAAAAAGGAGGGGGTCGCATGATCCGCAGGATCATCACCATCGAAGAAGAAAAATGCAACGGCTGCGGATTGTGTGCCGATGCCTGCCACGAAGGTGCTATTGGCATCGTGGACGGCAAGGCAAAGCTGCTGCGTGAGGATTATTGTGACGGGTTGGGTGACTGCTTGCCTGCCTGCCCCATGAACGCCATTTCCTTTGAGGAACGGGAAGCCCCTGCCTATGATGCGGCGGCGGTGGAAAGGGCAAAAGAGCAAAAGGCTGCATCGTTGGCGGCAGAAAGTCAGCTTGCCAACTTTCCGGTGCAGATCAAGCTGGCACCGGTGAACGCGCCGTATTTTGACGGAGCGAATCTGCTGATCGCTGCGGACTGTACTGCCTATTCTTACGGTAACTTCCATAATGATTTTATCCGTGACCGGATCACCCTCATCGGCTGCCCCAAGCTGGATATGGTGGATTATACCGAAAAGCTGACGGCGATCATCGGCAGCAACAATATTAAAAGTGTCACTGTTGTGCGCATGAGCGTTCCCTGCTGCGGCGGCATTGTCTTTGCGGTGAAGCAGGCGCTGGAAGCCAGTGGAAAGGTTATCCCCTGGCAGGTGGTGACGATCTCCCCGGACGGCAAAATCCTCGACCGCTGAGGAGCTGAATTTCTGTTTGCCAAACAGAGCAATGGCAATAGAGATATGTTCTTTTCTTGTTCGGAGACAAGAAAGTAACACTTATTTGAGCACTAAATCTCAAGTTTCAACAAAAAATCAAGCGCCGGGCTGGAAAGTCCGGCGCTTGCGCTATTTTCGTTATCCCATTGGGATCTGGAAGCTGAACTGCACACCGGGGAAGGTGCCGTCCTGGTTTTTGTAGAGCGTATTGCGGGCCCTGCAGCTGCCCTGGTGCAGCTGGATGATCTGCTTGACCACAGCCAGACCCAATCCGGTGCCCGGCGCTGTCCGGGAGGGATCTACCCGGAAGAAGCTGTCCCAAACCTTTTCAAGGGCTTCCTCTGGCAGCCATTTGCCGGGATTTTCGATAGAAAAACCGGCTTTTCCGTTGTGCTGGAAAACGCTGATGCTGATCCGGTTTTCCGGTTCGGTGTATTTCAGTGCGTTGCTGACAAGATTGGTAATGACCTGCTCTATCCGTGCCTGATCTGCGGTGATCAGGAACTCTTGGGCAACGCCAAAGTTGACGCTCAGCCCCTTTTCTTCCAGCATGGGCGAGAACCGATCCACCACGGTTTTCGTCAGCTCCAGCAAGGAGAAATTGTCCGAAGAAAGCCGCACCTTGCCGGCCTCCAGCCGGGAAAGATCCAGCATCTGCAAAACCATGCTGTCCATCTTTTCGGACTGCTCCAGGATCACGGAAAGGTAGTGGTCTTTCTTCTCTTCCGCGATACCGTCCTTTAACCCTTCTGCATAGCTGTGGATCACTGCCAGAGGGGTTTTCAGCTCGTGGGTCAGACCGGATACCAGCTGGCGGCGGTTTTCCTCAGCGTTTTGCGCATAGTCCAGCTTGGTGCGCAGCTGCTGCAGCTCGGTGTTTTGCTCGGAATGGCTTTGCTGGAGTTTGGAATATTGCTGTTCCAGAGAATAGAGCTCTTCCCACTTGGCGGTAGGGGTCAGTGGGGCGTTGCAGGCTGCGGCAACGATGATATTGTCCAAAGGAGCAGTGAGATTTTTGCGCAGATTCCGCAGAATCAGCTTCAGCACGATCAGTAAGATCGCAAGCGAAACAAGATAGAAGGGGATCAGCCGCAGTGCCGCATACCCTATGGGAGAGCACCGCAAGGCAGCGCAGATATTTATAGATCTGTCAATGGAATAGCCGGAGGCGATGAGGATCGAATCAAACAGATTGTCACTTCGCAGGTCTGCAGATGTGGTGCAGTGGGTATCCAGAAGATCGGTCAGGCTCTCAAATCCGGCAACAGGATTTTTCTGTTCCTGTGTAAGATAAAGGCCGTAGGTGTATAGTTGCGTTAATTCTTTTTTGCCGTCTGCAGGAACATGTATTAACCGTGTCCAAATGTCCTCAGGGTGCCATTTTACATCAATCGCAACCGGGTGAAATTCTCCATCCTCAAACCACCCGGCCATTTTCAAATCCAGAGGGAATATGGAACCAAATATATCACTGACGCGATCTCTGAATATAAGATCAAGAAACTTACTGTATTTCTCCGAAAGACTATCCAAGTCGATATAGCCAAAACCTACTATGGTGTTTTTTCCGTTTACAACGCTTTCGTCATTTCCGTAGGAAAAGTACAGATAGTTTTCACTTCCCAGAAGACGATTACCGTCTTTGTCGTAATACACGATAGCAGGCTCAAACCCATAAATAAGGTTCCATTTACCCCAAAGCCAGTCATCTGAACTTAGGCTGGCTGGGCGTTGCTCCAACATGAAAGGCAAAGTTTTTTCGATATCTATGGCATAATATGCAAGTGGGCGACGCTCAAGCATATTATTTTCGGTCCTTCCGGGGATTCGTGTATCCGTGGCATCAATGCTTGCGTTGACCAGGTCTTTTATGCCGATCTTCATCTGGTGCTGCACATCGACAGCAGCCATCCATGTCACAAGCCCCATGCAGGTCAGCCACAGGATGAGCGCCAATGCGACGATACGGGCGCGCATCGCCTTGTAGGCTTCCGGTCGTCTTCTGTTCCTTTCCTTCTTTTTCATAGCTCAGCCCTCCAGTTTATAGCCGGATTTGATGACGGTCTTGATCTGCTGCGCAGCGGTGCCTAATTTGTCCCGCAGACGGCGGATGTGGGTGTCCACTGCCCGGGCTTCTCCTTCGTAGTCATAACCCCAGCATTTTACCAACAGCTGCTCCCGGGATAAAACGGTGTTTTTGTTTCGCATCAGACACAAAAGCAGGGAATATTCCTTGGGGGTCAGGGTGACTTCTTCTCCACAGGCGAAAACCTGTTGGGAAGAAAGGGTGATACGGATGTCGCCCACAGTCAGCTGATCCCCGGTCAGGACGCTGCCCCGGCTGCGGTTGATCAACGCCGTGAGCTTAGCATAGAGCACCGCCAGAGAAAAGGGCTTGGTCACATAGTCGTCCGCCCCCAGCTCGTAGCCCAGAAGTTTGTCTTCCTCGGCAGACAGCGCCGTCAGAAAGATGATGGGCACATCGCTTTTTTTGCGGAGCGCCCGGCAGACGGACAGTCCGTCCAGCCCCGGCATCATAATGTCCAGCAGGACACCGTCAAAATCTTCCTTTTCCGCCAGTTTGAGAGCGGAAACGCCATCTTCTGCGCCCATAGGCGTATCGCCCCGGCTGCGCAGGTAGTCGCAGACCACTTCCAAAAGCCGGGGTTCATCCTCGGCAACTAAAATTTTGTGCGCCATAAGCATTTCCTCCTTTCCGGCTTTAGTGTAACAGTGGGATGTGTAATCTGTGTGTCATTGGAATAAAATTATTATACAAAAAGAACACCGCTCATGCAAGAGCGGTGTTCGTGTTGTTTATTTACTGACCAGCACGGTGGCGCTGATGGGTGCGACAGTGATCTGTTTCTGCGCACTGCCCAAAGAAGCAGTGCCGGCAAGATTATCTTGAATGAAAATATCCCAGCATCCTTCGGGAAGGGGCACAGGAACAGCTTCCTTCCGGGGATTGAAAATGACAACCAGATCCTTTTCTTCGCCATTGTAGATGTGAAATGCCAGCACATTTTCAGCCCCGGTCTGCATGGGGCGGATATGGGCCGCGATTTGTGCAGAATCAGTCAGGCGCAGGGTGCTGTGCGCTTTACGGAAGGCGATGAGTCCTGCGTAATAATCCCGGACGGCTTCATTCAGAGCATCCCATTTCAGACTGTTCACGCTGTCGGGAAGGTTGTAGCTGTTGTGCTCAAAACTGCCGCCGGAGCGAGGCTTGGAGCGGAGCATTTCTTCGCCTGCCTGGAAGAAGGGCACGCCCTGAGAAAGCATACAGATCGCCGCGGCCAGGCAGTTCATCCGGATCCGCTGCTGTAAGGTTGCGTCCGGATTGGACAGGGTCAACCGGTCAAAAAGGGTCATATTGTCATGGCAGGAGGCGTAGTTGATGATCTGCTCGGGATCTTTTGTCCAGGGCGTATCAGCGGAAAAACAACCGCTTACAACCGCCGCCAGACCGTCCACGCCGGAAACATAGCCCTTGGCATGATCGTCAAAGACGTATCCGCGCAGGGCATCGCGCATGGTGTCGGAGAAATAGGCAAAGGAAGGCGTCTGTCCGGCGTTTTGCTGGGTCGCCATGGAAATGCCGGTCTTTGTGACACCGGTGGGGATGGACCAGCCCTCGCCGTAGAAGATCACATTGGAGTGCTTTTCGTGGACGGCAGAAACGATGGCGTTGATGGTTTCCGTGTCCAACAGACCCACCAAGTCAAACCGGAAGCCGTCAATATGGTATTCATCTGCCCAATAGCAAACAGAGTCCACAATATATTTTCTGACCATGGATCGCTCGGAAGCCGTATCATTGCCGCAGCCAGAGCCGTTGGAATATACGCCGTCCTTGCCGATCCGGCTGAAATAGCCGGGGACCAGCCGGTTAAAGCAGAAATTTCCTCCGTCGTAGACATGGTTGTACACCACATCCATGATCACACTGAGGCCGTTGTCGTGGAGCGCCTTGACCATCTGTTTCATCTCTGCCACCCGGGTGTGGCCGTTGGCAGGGTCGGTGGCGTAGGAGCCTTCGGGAACATTGTAATTGACCGGGTCATAGCCCCAGTTGAACTGGGGAATGTGCAGCCTGGTCTCGTCTACGGTGGCAAAATCGTACACCGGCAGCAAATGCACATGGGTTACACCTAAGCTTTTGATGTGTTCCAGTCCGGTGGGAATGCCTTTCCGGTTGGTAGTGCCGGCTTCCGTCAGACCCAGGTATTTGCCCTTATGACGGATTCCGGAGCTTTCGTCGATGCTCAGATCCCGGATATGCAGCTCGTAGATCACCGCATCGGTGATGGCGTTGCCGGCATGGGGATCAGTATCGGTTTCCCAGCCAACCGGGTTCGTAGCGGCAAGGTCGATGACCATAGCCCGTTGGCCGTTGATGCCGGTGGTACGGGCATAAGGGTCGCAGGCTTCTGCGGATTTTTCGTTTATTTCTGCCAGGTAGGTATAATACACACCGTTTAAGTTGCCGACGGCTTCTGCCAGCCAAGTGCCGTTGACATCGGCAGACATTTCCAGCTGACCGATGAGATCATTTGCGTTGGGTTCGCCGGATCGATACAGCTTCACAGTCACTTTGGATGCGGTGGGCGCCCAGACCCGGAAAAGCGTCTTTTCAGGCGTCCAGACAGCGCCGAGATCGCTGCCGGTATAGGTGAATTTTGCTTCAAATGCGTCGCTGGAATAAATATCATGCATGGGGTGCAGCACTCCTTGTATGGTTTTCTGTAGTTTACCACAAAACGGACTGGGATGCAATGGGTGGCAACGCATAAAGCATTTGACGGGAGTCGAGTGCTTTTTGCGTTGGCGCGTTTTTGAATAAAATCTATATTGTCTCTATGGGCAGATTCTGTTATAATAGGCACAGAATAAGGGGGGGTCAATAATGAAATGGATGCGATTCCGAGGAGAAGGCCAAGGTTATCAATACCGCATTGTTTCCAATAAATTCATTGTTCAGCTCACCGGTGGTAGCATTATTATCAGAGATAGTCAAAGCAATGAGATTTTCAAAAGATATAATGGACACCATTATTTGTATACTGGCGATATTAGTCCTGACGAAACGGAATGCTTTGCACTGGAGAATGGAAAACACTTTTACATATATTCTCTGGAAAACTTTGCCATGATCAAGAAGGTGGCACTTCCCAAACACTACGAATCCATCGATATGTATGGCCATTACGCAGATGACGGAAAGTTTATATACATCCCTGCGCACAGGTGGATCAAGAATATGGATCTCGGCCAAGGATACTACGAATATGTCGTGTGCAAATACGAAACGGAGAATTACAATCTGGTAGACAAAAAGATTGTTGACAACTGGCGAGATTACCGTTGGCGGTTGGAAGAAGTATGGACAGAACCGATAAAGGGAAATACGGATTCTGATGTGGATTCTATAATGAAGATAATCTTTGGAGATGATTACAAGCAATAGTGAAATCGTGGCTTGTGCCACGGTGAAATCAAAGACTTACACCTTTGGTGAAATATTTTGCTAACGCAAAATGTGAAATGAAATCCACCAACCGCCGCAGCGATTTCACTAGAGCGAAGCGAGAATTTCACATTGCGTAGCAATATTTCATCCACCCGAAAGGGTGGATTTCGTTGAAAAAGCCGAGTGCTTTCGCACTCGGCTTTTTCTG
>JAGBEM010000181.1 GCA_017936985.1 Oscillospiraceae bacterium | reverse complement strand
GTTTGACCCAGGAGCAGGCAAAGCAGTTCCTGCTGCAGAGCGTGGAGGAGGAAGTACGCCACGAAACTGCTATGAAGATCAAGGAAATCGAGCAGCAGATGAAGGACGAGGCCGAAGATAAGGCCCGTGAAGTCATTGCCACCGCTATTCAGCGCTGTGCTGCCGATCATGCCGCAGAGACCACCGTTTCCGTTGTGGCACTGCCCAACGATGAGATGAAGGGTCGCATCATCGGCCGTGAGGGCCGGAATATCCGCACCCTGGAGACGATCACCGGTGTGGATCTGATCATCGACGATACCCCCGAGGCCATCACCGTTTCCTCTTTCGATCCGGTTCGCCGGGAGATCGCCCGTCTGGCTTTGGAAAAGCTCATTGCCGACGGCCGTATCCACCCCACCCGTATCGAGGATATGGTGGAAAAGGCGCGCAAGGAAGTGGATCGTATCATCCGGGAAGAGGGCGAGCGTGCCTGCTACGAAACCGGTGTGCATAACCTGAATCCGGAGCTGGTGAAGATTCTGGGCCGCCAGAAGTACCGTACTTCCTACGGCCAGAATGTGCTGAATCACTCCATCGAGGTTGCCCATATCGCAGGTTTGATGGCATCCGAATTGGGCGTGGATGCAGCTATGGCAAAGCGTGCCGGCTTGCTTCATGACCTGGGCAAGTCTATCGACCATGAAGTCGAAGGCAGCCATGTGCAGCTGGGTGCAGATATTGCCCGGAAGTACAAGGAGAACCCCATCGTGGTCAATGCCATTGAGGCACACCATGGCGACGTGGAGCCCAAGAGCATCATTGCGGTGCTGGTGCAGGCTGCTGACGCAGTTTCTGCTGCCCGTCCCGGTGCACGGCGCGAGAATGTGGAGAACTACATTCGCCGTCTGCAGAAGCTGGAAGAGCTTACCGGATCTTACCCCGGTGTTGAGAAGGCCTTTGCCATTCAGGCTGGCCGCGAAGTCCGCATTATGGTCAAGCCCGAGGTGGTTACCGAGGACAACATGATCCTCCTGGCCCGGGATATGGCAAAGAAGATCGAGTCTGAGTTGGAATACCCCGGCCAGATTAAGATCAATGTCATCCGGGAAACCAAGGCTGTGGAATACGCAAAGTAATAAGTTCAGCGCGGTGCGTTCAGCACCGCGCTGTTTTTGTCATTGGGGGCGCAGGGGTAATTTCCGCTCCAAACATTGACAAACTTGTGAACATATTGTAAACTTACCAAAGAGAACCCATTACATTACAAGGAAGTGTATCCTTATGAAAAAACCCCATGTAGTTATCCGTATTTTGCTGGGCATTATCTCTGTGGTGCTGAGCATTGCACTGTTTGTTGGTATTTTTACCGCAATGGTCATCGGCAACATTCGGGTACTGACCAACAAAGACAATCTGCAGACATTTATTAGCGAGATCTTGTTTGCAACGCCTAAGAAGCATGCGCCGGTGATCCTGCGCCAGGGTGTCGGTGTCGGCGGTGTGAAGCTGGACGAGGCCGATACGGGCATGGACGGCACCCAGCAGATGATCGTGGACTATGTTTACGATATGCTGAAGGATCAGTTTGGCGATGAACTGCCGGTTTCTGAGGAGAAAGTAGAGGAACTGCTGTCTGAGTCCACCGTACCGGAGTTTTTGTCTGAGAAGATGGCCTCTATCATGTCCGATGTTCTGACCGGCGAAACAACCACCACGATCACTTCTGAGGAAGTGGTGGAGCTGATTCAAGAGAATTCAGAGCTGATCCAGGATACTTTTGGCGTGGAGATCACACAGGAGCATCTGGATGCTGTATCGGACTGGGTGGAAGAAGCAGATATTACCAATACGGTTCAGCAGGTGGTACAGGGCAATCTGGGCTTGAAAGACCCGGAAACCGGACGACCCGAAGAGGGCGGTGTCGCGTTGGCACCGGAAATGCAGGGCTCTGTTCTGCAGGGTATGGTTTCCGGACAGGTTTCTGTAGACAACATCTTGAATAGCGATATTCAAACCATTTTGGCATTGTTCCGGGAAGTTACCTCGGTCAATATCCTGCTCACGATCCTGGGTGCCTGTGCTGTGCTGGTCGTTCTGCTGTTCCTGGTCAATTACTGGAAGCCTTATGCGGCTGTCCGCTGCGTAGGTATTACCGCCATGATCGCTGCGCTTCCGTTCCTGATTCCTACCGTCCTGGTGCTGGCAGTGCCGGCAATGTTTGCAGAGCCTGGGCTGAGCATCGTGGCATTGGTGCTGCGACTGACATCGGTGGTGTGCATCGGCTTGTTTGTCGGTGGTGTTGTTCTGCTGGCAGGCAGCATCGTTTGGGGCACTCTGGTTAAGAAGAAAGCCCGTGCTGTGGCAGCAGCGCCGGTGGTGCAGCAGATCCCGGTGATGCCCCAGACCCCTGCTCCCCAGGTGATTCCGGTGCAGCAGGAAGAAGTGCCTGCGGTGCAGGAAGAACTGGTTACTGAGGAGCCGGAGCAGCCTCAGGAAGTTTGATACATAGCAATAAAAGGCGCGGTGCGTTCAGCACCGCGCCTTTTGTCATCCCAGGACGAGATCCAATATCATCATCAGTGTAAATCCGGCAGTGAATAAGATCGTTCCAGTGTAAGGATTGACATCGTCCTGCATATCGGGAATTAATTCCTGCACGACTACATAAAGCATGGCACCTGCGGAAAAACTGAGCATAAACGGTAATATCGGCACAGCAAGCCTGGCTAATGCCAAGGTGAGCCCAGCGCCGATGGGCTCGACGATCCCGGACAGCGCACCGCAGATAAAAGCTTTGCTTTTGGAGGTTCCCTGACTACGCATTGGCAGAGAAATGATCGCGCCTTCGGGAAAATCCTGTATGGCGATCCCCAGCGAGAGCGTCAGCACAGCGGCAAAGGAGATTCCGTCGCCTGCCAAAAAGCTGGCGGCTGCTGCACCTACAGCCATACCTTCCGGCAGGTTGTGCAGCGTCACTGCCAGCATCAAAAGGTGACTGCGCCGCTGCGTGCTTTTTGTACTGTCCAAATGGCCGCGGTGGAGCCAGGGGATCAGCCGATCCAGCAGCCGCAATAGCAAAACACCGCACCAAATACCGCAAAAAGCCGGCAGAAATGCAAGTTTTCCCAGGTGTGCCGAACGCTCCAGCGCCGGCAGCAGCAGACTCCAGACAGAAGCAGCAACCATAACCCCTGCCGCAAAGCCGGACATACCTTGCTGCAGCCGCGGACGAAGCTCACCTTTCATGAAAAAGACAAAGGCTGCACCTATGGCGGTGCCCAAAAAGGGCAGGATAATGACAGTTAGTAGTTGTATGGACATAAGCAGGCTCCTTTTGAGACGTTTACCTCAGCTTATGCGCCATGACGCAAAAGGGTGCGTTTCCATTTTTTGTGTCGATTTCCGAAAAGAAACAATCATATTTCGCCATAAAAGGGCAAAGCTATGTTTGCGGAAACAAAGACCGTTTTCTACCGGAAAGCGGCCTTGGCTTTCCGAAGAAAACGGAAAAGGAGAGAAACACTATGAAGAACAACAACCAGATCAACATTCCCGAAGCTCGTCAGGCTATGGACAACTTCAAGATGCAGGCTGCACAGGAAGTGGGCGTGAACCTGACCAACGGTTACAACGGTCACCTGACCTCCCGTGAGGCTGGCTCCGTCGGCGGCCAGATGGTCAAGAACAATTGTCCCGTACGAAGCATGAGTTTTGAGCGAAAAAACCGTATCGCTATAGGTCATATCCAGATCGTGCGGTACATAGCAGAACTGGTTATCTGATAATCAAAAGAATTGCTAATATATAGCTAAAAGCCGCTCGCCCGAGCGGCTTTTGCGTATTCTTTGGCGTTTAGTTTGACTATGCAATTAATGCTGGGGGAACATTTTGCTCAAAAAAGAAACGAAAGGCTCCCCAAAGTGTAAGAGATTTATGCAATAATTGAGGCGCTCTCTATGTACGACAGGTTTCGTCAAATTTCGCAGGACTTTAATGCTACAATAAACAAAACAGACAGAAAGAGAGAAGTATCATGTTAGGATTACGCATCGCAGCTTTACGCCACAAGGCAAATTTGAGCCAGAAAAAACTGGCTGAACGATTGCATATCAGTCCAAGCACAGTAAGCATGTATGAGCAGGGGCGTCGTGAGCCGTCTATTGATATCCTTGCAGCCATCGCTCAAGAGTTTTGTGTGAGCATTGATTTCTTGGTACTAGGCATACCGCAATAGCGCAAGATACCGGTGTACAATGCTACAACCAACAGAAGAATGCCCCTCTCCACATTGGAGAGGGGCATTCGCTTGCTAAACTTGTTTTTCATGCTGCGTGCCAAAATAGAAAGCAATCACAGTTGTAACAATCATATTCACGTTGTCAGGTGAAATATCGCCATTAAGCGCCAGGACGGAAAATACAGTGATCACCGCCATGGTGACAATGGTTTTGACTTTCAACAGATTGGCCGCATTTTTCTTCAACGTTTCCATTTTTATTCCTCCTTTAGGTAATGACTTCCCAGGTTTTTACCTCACTGTAAATTTTGTCGATAAAGGAATTACCCTTCAGTGCATGATATGCGTCATAGAGCATTACAAAATTTTCATACTCATATTGCCGGATACATTCCGTCTCTCGGTTGTGATAGTAAATCCGGAGCATTTCGCTTCGAAGTTGGCATTTCGTGCCGTTGGCAATCTTATGGATAAAAACGACGACAGGAATAATCACACCCAACAAAACACCGATTTCACCAATCAGTGTAACAATGTACGTCAGATTCACACACTGCCACCACCTCAATACACATCCATGTGTACGGAGCGGCTGTTAATAGCATAAGCGTAACGAATCTCCGGCTGGTTCTGGACGAACTCCAAGAGTTTCTTGGAGCCCAGATATCCGCCCTTGCTGGTGCGGACCTTGAAGTCTGCAGCCATTCCCTGAATGTGCCGGCTGTTGGGTACGCTGCCTTTCAGACGGTCATTGTAGGTCTGACAGCGCACACCAGAGTTGATCACCATCGCACCGCCAAAGTGCTCCCGAGTCCGGTCACAGACGGCAACCAGCTTCTTGGTCGGCTCCACCGGAAAGCCGTCGCAGTATTTACCACCGCACTTACACTTGAACTCGTCATGGGCGAAATATTTCACTTCGTCCCAGTTGATTGACTCAACCTCGGCAATCTTCGCCTGGGTCAAAGGGCCGGCGATGCCATCGACAGGCAGGCCGTTGGCTGCCTGGTATTCCTTAGTAGCAGCCTCAGTCTTGGGACCTGCCAGACCGTCCTGCAGCTTCGCAGGCATACCGATAGCTATCTGAATCTCCTTGATCACAGATTTGCTCATAGCTTTGGTCTTAGAGCCGAAAACACCATCATCGCCCAGACCGTTGTCCTTCTGGAATGCCTTGGTGGCCACCTTGGACAGAGTACCCCACTTACCATCAATATCGCCGCAGTAGTAGCCCATGAACTTCAACTGCCGCTGTTTCTGTTTCGTTGTCATATAAGTTCCTCCTCAGTTAAATTGCTGTAGTGGTCAGTATGCCGTCATCATCAACAGCAATCTGGAAACGTGTGCCGTTTGGAGATTTTAGGATCAGCGCCGTGCCTTCCACAGTGCCGGCAAACATTGCGTTACCGCTCCAGTCCAGAGTGTGGATATTCTTGCGGTCGGTGTCAGAACTGCCGCCGCCGACGATGTGGGCATATTGGTCCGTGCTGTCCACCTTGTTGAATTTTCCTTGCACATGCTGGTAGGAACTGGCTGCTTTTGTGCCCTGTCCTTCGGCACTGGCGCAGTAACCACTCGAGTTGGTTCCATTGCCCTTGGCACTTGCACCGGTGGCGTAAGCAGAGCAGAGAATGCCACTAGCCTCAGCTGCGTCTCCGTTAGCAACATTGCCCATACCCCTAACAGATGCAGCCTTTCCATTGGCTTCATTTATTTTCTTGGCGCCGCTCTTATAGGTGTAAGGCGTACCCAAACAGGAAGCACCTTCTCCGGTAACTTTATTCTCCAGTCCTGCTACCAAAGCACCTCTACCGCTGACCGTATTATTTCGTCCGAATGCTACTGCCAGATTTCCCAGAACGGTATTGAACGCGCCGGCCCCAAATGCCTGTTCACCCATAACAGTATTCTCTCTGCCGAAGGCCGCAGCCGCATGACCAATCTTGTGATCTCTTCCGGCACCGAAGCCATACTGGCCAAGCACTTCAACATTAGCGCCGAAGGCCGTTGCGCAGTAGTTCAGCGCTTTGCTCAGCAGACCGGCAGCATTGGCATAGGGGCCAAAGTCTACCAGACCGGCTTGTGGCTTGGAGAGTACATATACGGCGTTATCGGTAAAATGATCAGATTGCGGATTCAAGTCATTTACAGTATCGAATGGAAGTACATCACCTACATAAATGGCATTTGCTTCAACCTTTAGAATTTGTGCGCAATCATAGTGTTTCTGGTTGTTGTGAA
Organism: Oscillospiraceae bacterium; assembly: GCA_017936985.1. The sequence continues at coordinate 1,206 of JAGBEM010000181.1, read as the reverse complement.
TAGAGATTACATCACCAACGCCCCAGAATGCAGTAATGTCAAATTCCTGTTCTGTGCCGTGGTCGCCGTTGATGGTTGAAAGCGTTATTTTATAGCCGTACAAATCAGGTTCATCGACAAAGACAATATCCTGCCAGTAGAAACCCTTTACGCCAACTGTGCATTCGTCACCGCATAAATTCAGCGCAGCGGCTAGTACCCTTCCCAGGAACCACGCATTGCCATCCCAGTCGAGAGTGTGGACGTTCTTACGCTGCAGCTTGGTGCCGCCGCCGACGATGTGAGCGTATTTGCCTTCTTCGTCCGGCTCGTTGAATGTACCCTGCACGTGCTGGTATGTACTTGCCGCAATGGTAGAGCCACCCTCAGCGCTGGATCCATAACCGGATGCGATGGTATTGTTGCCTCTGGCACTGGCCGCAGGAGCTGTAGCCTTAGTCAAGATACCGCTTGCGTCTGCTGCATTTCCTGTAGCCTGGCAGCCCATACCACTGACCGTGGAAGCCTTACCACTGGCTTTCGGCATCTGAATGCGCACACCGTCCAGGTATTCATAGGTTGCACCAACAACGGCGGCGCTTTCTCCTGTTGCAGTCTCCGGATTGTTGCCATTAAACACCGCCGAGTTAATACCCTCACCGCTCTCGCCAATTGGGGTTACTGTTTCCCACAGGATTGGCTTTCCGTTTTCGTCCACTTCTTTGACTGTGATTGTCTGCCCCGGTTCGGCATTGGCCACAACGGGGAGGTGCTTTAGTTCCGAAAAGGCAGTGTAATACTGCTCTGCCACGGCACTGCCCATACCCGGAACAGACTCGACCATGTAGGGAATGTTCCAGGAGGCTAGCTGAGCACCGTCGGCGCTGCTCATGACCAAGCACAGCAGACCTTCGCCGGCATTGGTCAACATCTGGGTAATCAACTCCACAGTAACGGTGTTGCCATCGATTGTGAAGGCACTGACATCACCGATGTGCGTATAGTTGCCCTCGCCGCTGGCGCCGGAATACCAAACGGAGAATGCCACACTCTCCGGGATCCCATCAGAAAATACCACCTGGAATTTGCGCCCCACATCTCCCTGCTTTGCGCACAGCACAGGAATCACTGTTTTTTTGTTGATGTTTAAATTAATTGTTTGCATAAACTTCCTCCTTTATATCACTCCTGTTCTTCGCTGCATCCAATTCAGCTGCCTTACCATCC
>JAGBEM010000180.1 GCA_017936985.1 Oscillospiraceae bacterium | reverse complement strand
TACGCCTGTGCCAGCGGAATGAGCTGGCTGGCGTTAGACACCAAGGGAGATCTCGCAAGAAATTATGGAACCATCGCGCATGATTTCTATGGGTACCATGTAGCGGTCATTGATTTGCGGAACCCTTCCCGCTCAGACGGTTTCAATTTTTTGACCCTGGTGAATCATTACATGGACATCGACGCACAAACAGATGGAGGTGATCTGGCTGCGAGAGCAAAGGCGGAGAAATATGCGAAGATCCTAGCCAAGACGATTGTCAATCCGGAGGGAGACAAAACGGATCGTGGTCAGAACGCCTTTTTCTACGACTCCGCAGAGGGCCTTCTGGCTGCGGTGATCCTTTTGATGGCTGAATTTCTACCACCTGTGAAGAAAGAAGGTGCTGTTCATGAGCGGCGGCATATCGCATCTGTGTTCAAGGTGATGCAGGAACTCTTAGCCCCTGCGCCGGGAGGAAAGAATCAGTTCCAACTCTTAATGAATCTGCTGCCGGGAGAGCATAAGGCAAAATGGCTGGCTGGCGCGGCACTGACCGCTGCTGACCAGGCCATGTCTTCCGTTATTTCAACTGTCTTGTCTCGCCTTAATGCGTTTCTTGATTCCGAAATTGAGCAACTTCTCTGCTTTGACAGTGCTATCAATGCAGAAGAATTCGTCAAAAACAAATCGGCCATCTTTTTGATTTTGCCAGAGGAAGACCCGGTTAAAAACTTTATTGCAGCTCTAATGATCCAGAATCTCAGCCGGGAACTGTTCGCTGTGGCCGACGAACATGGCGGAAAACTACCCAATCGGGCAATCATGTACTGCGACGAATTTGGCACGATGCCGCCGTTTGATGTGCTTCCCCTTTTCAGCGCTGGACGCTCACGCCGTCTAACGCTGGTCCCCATTATCCAGTCTCTTGCGCAGTTGGAAAAGAACTACGGCAGAGAGGGAGCGGAAATTCTGGTCGACAATTGCCAGGACACAATTTTTGGCGGCTTTGCGCCGCAAAGTCAGACTGCTGAAAAGCTGTCCCAATCCCTTGGAAAGCGAACGGTTCTCTCAGGATATGTTAGCAAAGGCCAAGGTGGCGCCTCCACGACATCCCAGATGATAGAGCGGCCTTTAATGACACCGGATGAACTTAAATCCATGCCAAAGGGGAACTTTATTATTATGAAAACAGGCACCCATCCTGCAAAGACACGCTTAAAGCTGTTTCTGGAATGGGGCATCACCTTTAAGGAACCCTATTCAGTCCCGGAACAGTCTAAGCGGAAAATATACTATGCCAGCCGCAAAGAGTTGGAACTTGCCATCCGGAACAAATTCAGTAGTCAAAAGAGCGCTCAGGTCAACGACGCAGAACAAGAGATTTTGAAGAAGGAGAAGAGGCAATGAGCTATTTTAATAATATCTATTCTGACAATGATCTTCCGCCCCGTGCCAGAATGGTCTACATGTACTTACGGGATCGAGCCAATAAAGATGGCTCCTGCTGGCCGGCTGTCAAGACAATTGCCCGTGACCTAAAACTATCCCGCAGTACCGTGAAGCGGGCACTGCGGGATCTTCAACAGACGGGATACTTAGAAAAGCAGGAACGCTATCGAAAAAACGGAAGTTGCACATCAAACCTCTATACGCTTTCTAATTAACATTGAGGGTCCCTACCACAACCGTAGCTGTGCATCAGCGGACTTCTTTGCAAGAAGCGGCGGCGTCATGTGGAGGAATGTTCCCGCCACTTCCGACTTTTCTAACCATGGGGCAACCTGGTCCTTTCGTAGAACCAGCGGCATCCGATGATGAACATCCTTCATGGATGTATTGGCCTCCGTAGTCAGGATACAGTAGCAAGGCTTTCCGTCCCGAATGGAATACAGCCCTGCCATGTAAAGCGCATCCTCACCCGGCAGCGTAAAAAGATACTTTTGCTTTTGCTCGTTCCACTCGAAAAAGCCCGTGGACGGAATCACACACCGCTGAGATGCCACACTGGCCCGGAACAGCGGCTTGTCCGCTGCTGTCTCTGCTCTGGCGTTGATAATCAAATTGCCGGGGAGTTTATATCCCCAGGATTGCAGTTCAGGATGAATGCCATCGCTGGAGGAAATCAGAACAGGAGCAGTTGCTGTAGGGCGGATCTCGCCGGGTGTCCAGGCTCCAGCACCATGCCGCCGCTCAACCTCTTGGACAATTTGGAGAATTTCAGCACACTGTTCTGCCGTAAACTGATACCGCCCACACACAAATACCACCGTCCCTATATAAAAGAGCCTGCAATTTTATCAATATATAGTATAGCACATTTACCAACGGAAAACACCTGTGCGGTGCTCCTCCATGAATTTCCTCTTGAAATAATCAAACAAATGTTCTACTATCAAGATTGAGGAGGTGAGCACTATGGGACGTCATATACTCCATGTGGATCAGAACTGCTTTCTACGCATCCGTTGAAATGCAGCGTCATCCTGAATTAAGGGATAAACCGCTGGCGGTCTGCGGCAGCCAGGAAGACCGCCATGGCATCGTACTGACGGCCAATTATATTGCCAAACCCCGTGGCGTCAAAACGGGAATGGCAATTTGGCAGGCCCGGCAGTGCTGCCCTAACCTGGTGGTTCTGCCTCCTGACATGGCAGAGTATATCCGCATCAGCAAAATGGCAAGGGAAATCTACGAGGACTACACGGATCAAGTGGAACCCTTTGGCCTGGACGAAAGCTGGCTGGATGTGACAGGCAGCGTGGGTCTGTTCGGTTCTCCCATGACCATTGCCAAAGAAATCAGTAACCGCATCAAGTTTGAACTGGGTATTACCGCCAGTATCGGGGTGTCGGATAACAAAATTACTGCAAAGCTCGGAAGCGACTACAAAAAACCAGATGCCATCACCCGGATTGAGGCAGACAACTACAAGGAGATCGTCTACCCATTGCCGGTGAGTGACCTGCTTTATGTAGGACCTGCCACCACAAGAAAACTGTACTCTATCGGTATCAGTACCATTGGGCAGTTGGCAGAGTGCCCGGTAGATATTCTGACTCACAAGCTGGGCAAAATGGGAGCTGTCCTCCACATGTTCGCCAATGGCCGGGATGTGTCGCCGGTGCAGAAAAGCGACCATATTCCCAACGTCAGGTCGGTAGGCAATAGCGCGACCACACCGCGGGATTTGGTCAATGACGAAGATGTTCATCTGATGCTGTACCTGCTGGCGGAGAGCGTGGCTTCCCGGATGCGGGAACTGGTATCCCGATGTACGGTGGTGGAAGTCTATGTCCGTGATATAGACCTGAATTCGTTCTGTCGGCAGAAGAAATTGCAGAACCCGACCTGTTCCAGCTCAGAGATCGCCCAGGTTGCTTTTGAACTGTTCCGGGCAAGCTACCGCTGGGAGAAGCCGGTGCGCAGCATTGGCATTCGTGGATCAGGGTTGGTAGAGATGGATTCCTGCCTCCAGCTATCCATGTTTCAGGATGACAAAAAGCGTGATAAGTGGGAGCGAATCGATGCGACTGTGGATAAATTGCGGGAGCGGTATGGATACATGAGCGTTCAGCGGGCACTCATGATGACCGATCCGCTTTTGGGGAAAATCAACCCAAAGGATAATCACACAGTGCATCCGGTCGGATATTTTGCGGGGTGATAAAGTGGAGCAGCGAGAAAAACGGTATGTGCCTGTCCTG
>JAGBEM010000014.1 GCA_017936985.1 Oscillospiraceae bacterium | reverse complement strand
TGGTTAATCAGCCCTCGGAAAAAAGCTTTTTGAGTTTATTCGCTGTCTTTAAAGAAAGGTGTTTCTTTGCAAACCTTTTTACTTTGAACTTCATTTCTTGCGGCAAACATTTCAGCCAGAGCAAAATGCGCTCGCTTGTGGAAATAACCCCGGCTTTTCCTTGCAGAATATGTTCAACATTTCTCAACAAGTATTGATATAGAAACCGCGATACATTTCGTGTTCCAAAATGCACCACAGCCGGTTCGCAAGGCGCGCCTTTGAGCATCAGCTTTCCATTCGCAGTACAGCGCACTTCTCCTTCATGATTTACAAAGAATATGATCCTGCCTCGCGCAGGGCAAGGCTTACAATCTGCCAAAACCATAGACAGTGCCAACACCGGCTCATCTGCCGGTTTGTTGAAATAATAAAATGTATATTGATCATATTTCTTTGTTAATTCTATCGCATCGTCAAAAATAGACCGGCATCGCTCCGTTTTTCGCAGGTAATACAGACCGCCATGCAGAGATATCCCATACTTGATGCGCGATTGCAGATCTCCCATATCCTTGTAATAGAACCAACCAATGCGAGACTCTAACGGCAGTGTTCTTCCATAACAGGAAAAATCATCCATATTTGCAAAGTCATCCCATAATACATCTGTATCGCCCAGCACCAAAGAATCCGCATCAAAGAAAATCGTTTCCTGATAGGGGGTGTATTGATATAGGGATAGCTTATCCAAGAAAGAATAATGCGGGTTTGGGAGTACTATGACATCATCAAACTCCTGAGTTTCCGGACAAACTCTATCACAAATAATCGCAAAAGGCACCGTACTCTTTCCGTTTGCTCTATACGAACGAAGCAAATTCAGCGCTAATTTGTAATACTTTTGATTGCCTGTGGCTACAGTGACAAAGCCGCGCTGTGAAATCACCGGTTGCTCTTCTTGCAACGCTTTCATTCCTCTTTCATCCATGGACTGTCTCCTAAAAACAAGTATTTCCTAAGTCTTGCTTGAGGATAGCATGATAACAATGTCGTAAACTATTGAGATTATGACACAAATTATGATGCTTGTCAACACGCGAGCTGTTTGACACCATAATGTGATTTTGTTCGTTGTCTTGAAAATAGCTGATAAAATGCCTGCTGTGTTGATTAACAATCAATACAGCAGGCATTCCTGTTTCGCTATACTATTTCCTCATTTACTGTGATAATAGAGTTCTCATTGATATCAATGGCACCGAAGCGAATAAATGCGACGCTGGCGCTCCAGGACATTGGAACCGTAAATTGGACAATATCTCCATCATCTCCATACACCACCCCCCATACATCCGACGGGGCAACATCCGGTTTGAACGCCACACCTGCTGTGATATAGCCGTATGCACTGTCGAACGCGTAGACCGTTGATCTGGGTGTGTTGCCGCCGGTACCGGCAAGATCGATGAAATCAACATTCTGCAACCGGATAATATCGCCTCGTTTTGCAGGAATATATCCGGTAACATCCCAACCGGTAGCCGTGGTATCTGCATTGCTGGAACTGGAATAGCGAGCATTATCTTTATATCCGGCACCGTCGTTATACAGACTTCCATCCTTATCCGTAGCAATACGCAAAACATTGGTATATGCCGCAGGAATTGCCTTGAGGGGAATTGTTCTGCTTTGGCCTCTTCCCACCCGAACGATCGTAATTTCTCTTGCTTCATAATTGGCAATAATACCATTCACAGAGGCTTCATTAGCGGTTCCGATGGTATGATCCAGCCCACTGCGAACCAGCACGCTGTCCGTTTCCACATTGATAATCGGAATACCCCCGTCCGAAACGCCATCATAATCCCAGTGTGTATGTCCCCCTATGCAAAACTCAACTGTTCCGCCGCAGGCAGAAAAATCGTAATCAACGGGCGTTTTTGTGCTGTCCGTACTGCTGTTGGAAATGTTCAGTGTACCAACACCTCTGGCATTGTAAGCATCAAACAGATTTGCCAACAGCGTGCCGTTGTAAGATAGTTCGCCAACCGTTTCATTGGACGCAGTATTGTACCAGATATGCGCGACCGCAATAATATGCCATCCTTCCGGGGTCTGTGTCAATGCATCCACAATAAATTGCGCTTGCTTTGCATCGTAAATAACCATCTGGAATGCGGTATCCAGGAACAGATACCGGGTTTTTTCTGCGGCGTTATCAATGTAATAATACAGCCCCGCATCTGTCCTTACAACATCCGGGGTTTCTTCCGCACCCAACAAATATCCATATACATACTGTTCACTGAAAAGGTTGTTGGTTGTATTGCCGTCATCGTGGTTGCCCGGAACACTGTGGTGATTTGGCAGACCTTTCAGCATATTCCGCCATTCCCACAAATACGCCATGGTATCGTAATCATCCACTTCTGCATGTACAATATCTCCGCCAAAAAAGGTTTTTGTCATCGGCGTATGCTGGTAAAGATATTTCAACAGCTTTGGAGACATTTTTGAGTTGTAAGTCCAATGCGCATCAGAATAGAACAGAAACGCAGACTTTTGGTGACCTGCTTCCAGCATGGCAGTATTGATCTGTTTAACACCTGCATCCAACGCAGACTGCCAATACGCCGGAATCTCAATAGCCTCTGGCTGAGGAACTGTGAACTCTACGCTTTTCGTGGTGCCGTCACTCATCCCAAAGCTTAAGCGGTAGGTTTTGTCTGCCATACTTTACACCTCAGAAATCGTGATGCTTATAACACCAACACCATCTGCGCCTGTAGCGCCCTGGGGACCCTGCGCGCCGGTATCGCCCTTCTCACCCTGAGGACCTTGAGCACCGGTGTCACCTTTTGCGCCTTTTAGATTCTTAAAAGCAAAGGCAAAGGTACGGGCAGCACTCGTTCCGCCAGGTGTCACGGTAACACTGGGTGTTCCCACATTGGCATCCACCGTGGCAGTAGCTCCGGTGATAGTGGCGTTTGTGCCGGCAGCGCCAGTGGCACCAGTATCGCCCTTGTCACCTTTTTCGCCCTTCTCACCCTGAATGCCCTGAATGCCCTGAGGGCCTTGGGGTGCGGTAAACTGGACGCTCTGCTCTGTGCCGTCGCTCATCTCAAAAGTCAGTGTGTAATTCTTGTCAGCCATAATTATACCTCCATAATTTTAATTGCTACAATTCCTGTTCCGTCTGCTCCGGGCTCGCCATCTCTGCCAGCCGCAGCATCCACAGCCTTGACCTGCGTCACTCTCCCCTGAGGATCCACATCTGCCACGCAAATATACTGACCGATTTGTGCCGTGTCCGGGCCAGGCATGACTCTTGTCATATAGAAATAATCTTCCGATGCATCGATCCTGTTGCCTGCATCGCTGTCATACGCCGCACGAACGCGGATATCCACAGCAAATGTGTTGAGCACCTGATCATCCAAGCGGATGCTTGCATACAGCATTACAGATCCCGCCATTGTCAAAACCTGGGGCACCAGCGAAATGGTAAGCACATTTTCCTCTGCCGACCAGGCTGCCGTGCCATCCGGCAGTGTGTCGTATTCGCCCTCTGTCCCATCCGGTTTTCTGTATCGGATCAGTACCACTGCGTTTTCCGGAATTACCCATGGTCGGTAATCTGCAGTCAACAACAATCTGATATTTCGTGTATTTACTTCTCCCTGTGGTATTTCGATCCACTTTATTGGTTCTTTCACTTCCAGGTCCATTGTCAGCTTATGCGTTATAACCAAATCCGTAACTTCCTTTCTGCTTATAGATGTCGAAAGGCATCGCCTTTCACCTTTATGGTCAAACAGCCATTGGTTGCCTGTTTTTATGCAACCGCCACACCTTTCTGAACACTTCCTTTCCAACATTTCCTCGTCAAAACGCAAAAAGACGAGATCCGTAGATCTCGTCTTTAATTCGTCTGTGTTATTTTTCAACCTGCATACAGCAAATCTTGCCATCCGACACTTCCAGACGCCAATCGCACAGCGCCGCTGCCGCAGGTCTGTGGGTAACAGCAATACAGGTTCTGCCCGGCAGCTCTTTCAATCGCTGCAGCACCGTCTGTTCCGTTTCTGTGTCCAGCGCAGATGTACATTCATCCAGCAGCAGTATCGGCGCACCACCCAGCACCGCCCGGGCAATCGCCAACCGCTGCGCCTGTCCTTCCGACAATCCTGCGCCGCTTTCACCCAAAGGCGTATCCAGCCCATGCGGAAGCTGGGGCAGAAAAGCATCCATGGCGCTAACATGAATCGCCTGCTCGATCTGTGCATCCGTTGCCGAAGGTTTCACAATAGTCAAATTTTCCCGAATTGTGCCGCTAAGCAGCAAATTGCCTTGGGGCACATAGGCGAATAGACGCCTTGTACTGCGATCAAGCGCCAATTCGCCGTCTTCCAGGCGCATGTATAGCCGTCCGCTTTCAGGCCGAAAAACGCCCAGCAGCAGCTTCAAAAGGGTACTCTTGCCAATACCGGAAGGGCCGGTGATCACCGCAAACGCACCCTTAGGCAGCGAAAAGTTGCTGTGGCTGAATACCTGATCCCGGTCATAAGAAAAGGACAGCGCCTGCGCCTCGAGCGCTACCATGCGGCTATACATATCCGCAGCCATCTGCTCTGCCGGTTCCGGTTCTCCCTGGATTTCCTGCAGTTCCATCAACCGCTCCGCCGACGCCAGCATAGACACATACTTAGGCATCACGCCGGACAAGTTCACAAAGGGTGAGCGCAGCTGATTTACCAACTGAATGACCGCCATCAGCGAGCCATAACTCATTTGTCCCTGCAGCAGCCGTCCGGCACACCAGACAAGCGCCAAAAAACCGGCACCATAAGCTAAGATACTGATGCCCGTATTCGTCAACAAAGACACATTTTTCCGCCTGCGCTGAATCTCATAGCGCTCATTTAACAGACCTTCCGCCCGTTTTTCCACTTCCCCGGAAACATCCATGGCCTGCACCATCAGCAGTTTCTCCATAACTTCCTGCAGAAAGCCCGATACAATGCCGTCGTGTTCGCTGACTTTTTTATTCAGCCGCTTCAGGCGCCGCCGCATCAAGCCTGTCAGCAGAACCACCAGCACACCTACCATTGCGATCAACAGCGTAAACCGCCCGTCAAGGGCGCCCAGGACCGCCACGCCCGCAACTACCCGGGTAACCATTGCTGCAGCGCCGGGCACTACAGACAAAACACCCTCATTGACCTTTGTCACATCGTTATTTAGTCGATTTAAAAGCTCAGCGCTGTGATAGGACGACACCGCAGCATAATTGCCATGCAGCAAACCACACAGCAGCCGCTGCTTCCAATCCCGTTCCAGATCAGCCTGCAGCCGATCCCGCAGATTGCGCATTACGGTCAAACAAAGGAGAATGCCCCCAATGATTGCCGCCTGGTACAGGCACGCCTGCCGAAACGCCGCCTGATCTCCGGCAATCGCGCTGTCGATAACACCACGGGTTCCCAGGGCAAAAATAACTGTCAGCAGCGCATTTCCAACTTGAGCAGCTGTCATTATGAGGATCGCCGGTATCCGCCGGCGTACTTGTTTTGTCAGCCAAATTAAGGGTGATTTTTGCATTTCAAGTGCCTCCGCAGCCATCGTTTGATACGTTTTAAGAATTTGCGCAGAGGAAACAGCCCCCACCAGACCCGGCAATAAAACCGGTACATTGGAGCATCCACGCTGATTCGCCTGTCTCCTCGCTGGAAGGCGCTTACGATTCCGATCATCTGCTCCTGCGCAACTTTCTCGTATTCGTAGGTATTATCCCCGAGGCATATGTAGTGGTCAGCTTTCACCCCAACAATGCGATGCATGACATATTTTCCACTGGGGTATTGATAAACTGGCAGATCGTATTTCTTCAACTTTTTGGGCAGCGGTGCGATCTCCACCGCATCTTTTCCCTGCCGCAGCATCGGCATCATGCTCACGCCACGAAAGGGCAGATAGCGAACCTTCTGTCCCGCAGCCAGCTGACTGCGAACCAGCTCCATCAGCTCGTCGCCCAAAATCACACGTTCAGGCGAGGAGCTCATGGTTTTTTAGCTTGGCCACAAAAGCTTCCACACTCTTGCGCACCCGGTCTTCGTCTACATCATACTCTGCCAGCAATGCACAAACCAGCGCATCTTCCGAGATTTCATTTTGCATCTGTTCCCAAAGGAATTTGCCGGTTTCGTTTAATGTGATCATCATATTCAGATTCAGCTCGCTACCGGTAGGCAGCACCACTGTCTGGCCTGCTACTTCCCGCAGAAGGAATCCGTCTTTCAATTTCATGCTTTTATTCTCCTTCTTTATTGCTGCGACATTGCTTCAAATGCAACCTTTGCGACTTCCGGATCCATGTTGCACTGCATACGGTAAAATTCCACGCTCTCCGACAAGCCATCCAACAATTCCATGTATTTAGGCATCCGCTGCAGATCTGCGGGCCGGCTGCTCTGCTGCAGCAGCATGAACACCGCTTCCTTCGCCGGAATTTTCTGAATTTGATTTTCTTTGCCCCGTTCTAAAAGGCAAATTGCCTTAAGGGGTACAGAAATATGATTCCCCAGACCATGCTTTCCGTTCCAAGGAGAACCGTAGGCCTGTACCGCTCCCCGCGTGATCCGAAGAAAAGGCTTGTCGTCATTGACCATGACCGCCCGATCGCCCAGCAGTTCCCGCCAGAGTCGGGTATGGGTAGACTTTCCGGTACCACTCTTTGCCGTGAATAAGTAGCCGACACCGTCCACCGCTATCAAGCTCCCGTGAAACAGCAGCGTATCATAATCAAACAACACTTCCGTAATTTTCCGCTGCAGCGCAATGGTTTCCAGATAAGCATCCGAATAATTCCCAGCACTCTTTTTTCGTTCCAAAGCAATGTCTTCCGGCAAAATGGTAATCGCAAAGCCAGGCGTTTCCTGACATATATACTGCTTGCAATAATCCCGAGTGCTTTCAAACATAGCACTTACTGCCACTGTCTGGCCGGCTGCTTTCATTGTAAAATTGATCATACTCTTACCTTAATGCCACCCGGCACCATTGTCCACATCCCCGATTCCTCCCTGTGTTTGGGTTGGCTGGGTGTCTTCTGTCCCAGGTTCTTCTGTCGGCGGTATCGTCACTTCTTCCGTAGGTGGAACGGTAACCTCCGTTGCAGGTTCCTCAGTGGGAACCTCTGTTGCTTCA
>JAGBEM010000179.1 GCA_017936985.1 Oscillospiraceae bacterium | reverse complement strand
CGCCGTTGGTCATGATGGGGAAATCTCCCATGAAGATCTCCTGCTCCTTGATCTCGTCAGTCTCGGTGTTGCGCAGACGCACCCGCACCTTAATGGGTTTTGCATAGGTTGCATCTCGCTCCTTGCACTCCTCGATGGTGTACTTGGGCTTTTCGTCCATGGAGTAATCCAGGAAGCTCAGCTCCAGTTTACCGGAGAAGTCAGTGATCACGCCGACATCCTTGAAAACCTCACGCAGGCCTTCCTTCAGGAACCATTCATAGGAATCCTTCTGGATCTTCAGCATGTTGGGGATCTCCAGGATCTCATTGTACTTTGCGTAGGACTTACGCATGGTCTTGCCGAACTTTACGTCCTTGACCATTGCCATATGGATCATCACAGCCTTTCTTTCGAATTGTGTGTTACTCACGATTTTTGATACGCTCGGAACGGTTGTCACTTTCCATTTTCTTACTGCTTGACAACCGCCAATATCTGTGATATTATGTCCTCACAAAAGGATGATGGCGTAAAAGGGCATAATATCCAATATGGAATACCATTGTACACCATCCGCATCCGTTTGTCAATCCACAATTTACATTTTTTCCGAAGCTTTTTGCTTCGGTTTTTATTTTTTTACGCAAAAAGCTCCGCCTGCAGGCGGAGCTTTTCCATACAATATATAATTACAGTGCCGAATATCCGAAGCTGTTGACCAGCGCATCGATCCGTCTTCCCTGCTTGCAGTAGGGGCAGTCCCGGTAATCGTAGCTGGCATAATCCGGCAGGTCGTCCACACTGTACACAGAGCGGACCGGGTAGCCGGCAACCTCATCCACCGCCCGGTAGATCGCCGCAACACCTGCCACCATGCCGCCGTAGTAACCGATGGCTTCCACAGAGCGCTTGGCGGTATAGCCGGTAGTAACCGAAGCCATCAGGATCAGCACATGCTTGCCACGGATCATAGGAACAACATTCTCCCGGAAGATGATCTGGGAGTTTGCATTGTACTCCGGTTCCAGCACATAAATCGTCTGGTGCTGGTTAATGGTGCGGAAACCGCTCTTGGTCAACTCCTCGGCAACACAGGTGCCCAGCACAGCCGTACCGTCCAGGCACAAAATGGTATCCACCGGGGTGTTGTTAACGAAGTGGGACACCAATTCCTTTGCGCTGTCCTTGGCTTCACTCAAACGGGTCTTTTGGTATGTAATATCAATATAGTAATTGATATGGCTGTGATTGGTGGCAAAATGGCCATGGGCATAACGCAGCGGCGCCTTACCCCGGCGGACGGGCAGATTGACAATTTCGATCATAGTTGAAGTCCTCCGTTTTCTTATTGAAAAAGAAAAGCGTTCAAAGCTCCGGCACAAGCGTTTACGCCGGATGCTCTAAAACGCTTTTTTTCATTATATCCCAAAACAGGGTGACATTTCAAGCATAATCCTACCGGTAACGGTCACAAAATTTTCCCATCAATCTTGTGCAGTTTGCCGTTTTTTGAGTTCCGACTCCTGCCGCAGAAACTGCCCGGCAATGATCCGGCAGATCTGCCGGGAACGGATCATTTCATGGATCGTCTCATGATCCGCCCACTGGACACCGTCCGTCTCTCCTGGCAGCAGTACGATTTGATTTAAAGGTGTCGTCCGCTTTAGACAGTAAAAATCATAATGGGTATGGGCATCCCGGTCAGAACCCAGCAGTTCAAATTCCTCCGGCTCTGCCCGGATCCCAGTCTCTTCAAACAGTTCCCGGGTAATGGCCTCCAGGCTTGTCTCCCCTGCTTTGGCTGCACCACCGGAATTTTCCCAGGTGCCGGCAAAGCTCTTACCCTTTGCCCGGCGGGTCAGCAGCAGTTTTCCCTTCCCGTCATAGACCCAGACGCATACCACCAGCCCGTATTCCCCCGGTTTCCAGGGAGTACCCCGGCGGTGGACGCGACCGGTCTTATTCCGGTTTTTGTCGTAAATATCATTAAATTCCATGGTGTTCCTTCTTCAAAAACAGATAGGCGAATTATACCATGCTTTTCTATAAAATGCAACCGCCGTCACACACCTCATAAATTGGGATTTATCGCTCTGCAGAATATGGACACAATGTAAAAATATGTCATTGCGAGTCGCGAAGCGACGTGGGAATCTCCTGGTACAATGTTACCTTTTGTATGAAATAAGCCCACATTGTAAATTTAAGTCATCGCGCCGATTTTATCAGCCCGACAAACTGAATTTTAACAAGCATCACCCCCATGGCGATGCGCTACAGGAGGGGTACACAGGAGAGAGTGTACCTGGCGCGCGGGAGCGCGGCATTAACATCTCCCCTGTGTCGGCTTCTTTTCGTTCTTTTCTTGCCGAAACAAGAAAAAACACATCCCCCAATTTTTACAGGCAAAACCGGCGCACTTTGCAGTGCGCCGGTTTATATGCCGCTCAATCCAGTGTCTCACCTTTATCCCGGTAGGGGCTCTCCAACGGACTTTCCGTATCTGCTTCCTTCTGATACCGGCCAACCACATTGGCCGCCAGATCTACAGGCAGCAGCGTGCCGGCACCGGCGACGCAGCCTCCGGGACAAGCCATGCCTTCCAGAAGATACCCGTTGTATTTACCGGCCTTTGCCATCAGCATCAGCTTGCGGCATTCCCGCAGACCTTCTGCCCGGGCTGTCTTGACCTCTACCTCCGGATTTGTCTGATGGATCACATCCGTCACCGCACCGGCAACACCACCGGAAATCGCGAAACCGCGGCCAGCGGCAGTGCCCTCATTCAGGTCAAACATAGGCTCGATGGTCTCGAAGTTGATCTGCTTGGCCTCAAACATACCCTGCAGCTCTTCAAAGGTCAGCACAAAGTCCACATCAGAACGAATATCCTCCCGGATGGCCTCCAGCTTTTTCGCGGCACAGGGACCTACAAAGACCACCTTGCAATCCGGATACTTTTTCTTCATCAGCCGGGCTGTGAACACCATCGGCGTCAAGGTCATGGAAATATTCTTCGTTTCGCTGGGAAACAGCTTATAGATCATGGAATGCCAGGCCGGGCAGCAGGAAGTCGCCATGTACTTCTGCTCAGCAGGCACTTTTTCCAAAAAGTCCTTGGCTTCCTCGATGGTACACATATCCGCGCCCACCGCCACCTCCACGATTCGGTGGAAGCCCAGCTGCTTCATGGCCGCAATAAATTTACCGGGGGTGGAGTGCTTGCCAAACTGACCGATAAAGGCAGGCGCAACGATAGCAACCACCTTATCGCCCTTCATGATAGACTGGATAACCTGGAAGATCTGGCCCTTATCTACAATCGCGCCAAAGGGGCAGCTGACCAGGCACTGACCGCAGGCAACGCACTTATCCTGATTGATGGTCGCTCTGCCGTATTCATCGGATACGATCGCATCCATACCGCAAGCCGCCGCACAGGGCCGCTCCAGATGGATGATTGCATGATAAGGACAAGCCTTTGCACACTTGCCGCACTTGATGCACTTCTCCGGGTCAATATAACTCTTGCCGTTGACAAAGGAGATCGCATCCTTGGGACACACCTTCTGGCAGGAGGCCGCCAGACAGTTCTGGCAACTCTCCGTCACCCGATATTGGTTGGTGGGGCAGGCATGACAGGCATAGGGAATGATGTTGACCAGGGGCGGCTCATAGTACTGCTGTGCCACCGCAGCAGCATCCATGCCGTCAGTCATCAGAGATCTTGTCTGGATGGGGCGCACGCCCAGACCCATGGCAAGACGCACCCTCTCACCGGCACTAGCGCGCTCCAGAAACACAGACTCCCGGTGCAGCGGCCGGTCGCCGGGAACAATGATGTACGGCAGATCCTCTGCCTTGGTATAGTCACCGCCATCGTAGGCCATTCTGGCCACCTCGGTGAATACTTTCTTACGAATATCCGTGATCAGAGAAGGAATACCACGCATAATGCCGCCTCCTTAATTTCTTTTCAGTGCCTTTTTCAGCACCGGAACGATCAGCAGAGCCACCGCACCGCCGACCATCGCAGTCACCAGCTGCGCCGCGCCAAAGGTAGCAGGCAGTGCCGTCAGCATCGGTGCTTTCAGCAGCCCTTGAGCCATCAAGCCATCCGCCAAAATACCGCAGATAACATATTTCACAATGAGATACAGCAGCGCAAATTTGCAAAGCGCCGCACCCAGCCAGGCAGTCACATTCTTCCACAGCAGCTTGCTGCCGCCTCCAGCCATCCGCAGCGCCACCACAAACGCAGTGTTTCCGATCATAATGGCAGGCACTGTCAAAATCTGGGGCGCAATTCCCAAAAGGTACGCACACACAGGGCTGACCAGCGCCACCGTAATACCGCTGCTCATGCCGCAAAACAAGACCGTTATCGCCAGCACCGCATTGACACAGGATCCGGTAACAAACTGCCCCAGCGGCTTGGTCAGCCACTGTAACACCACCAACAGCGCCAGCATAACAGCAGTTTCCGTGATCCAAAGAACTTTTTTCTTCATTTTCTTACTGCCTTTCCTTTATATATGCAGTTATTATAATAACTCCCGACAAATTAGTCAAGAAAATCTGCACATTGGCACAAAGTGGCAATATACAAGCCGGGTGCACCCTTTCTGGCGCACCCGGCATTTCATAGGATTATCAAGCACATTCCGCTTTGGTCTTTTTTGCTCCGGAGAACAAACGCAGCAGCGCTTTGCAAAGCTGATAAGCCAGCTGCACAAACAGAACATCCAGAACCGTGACAATCAGCACATACATCACCGCCGCCACGCCCTCCCCGAGGGAAGACGCCACAGCGACCCGCACCGTCTCCAGCGGCGGTATGTTGCAGGTATAGAAGTTGTTGTAATTGGTCTTCAGCAGATGCGCCATGGTAGCCGATACCGCACAGAAGCAGAACATGAAGATCACCAGCACCTTGGGTTCTCCCTTTGGAGCAGGTGTGTGCAGCCCCAGCGCAACAATGAGAATAAATTCAAACACCACGATATTGTGGAACGCCACCGTATGCATGGACTGATACTCTGTAAAGAACGCATTGATGTTGCCCGCACTGTAGATCAGGCAGGGATAGATCATCATCAGCAGAAACACCGAAGTGCACAGCGTCGCGGTAATGGCCCGGACAGTGTTCTCATGCTTGCCCCGGTAAAACGCCATGATCGGCAGCATAAAAATGAACAGCGAGCAGAAATGGAACGGCAGATGATACAGGTCATACCCATGCAAGTACGAATCCACCTGCTTGCCGATCTCCAGCAAAAACAGAATCACCGCCAAGATCTGGAACGGGATCATACGGATCTTCATATCTTTTTTGCCAATGGTTGCGCGCAGTATGAGTGCAATGATGATCATCACCGCCACCGCCGGCAGCAGTGTTATCATATGCTCCTTGGACCAAAGTTCCATACCGATACCTCTCTTTATCCAATATTACGGTATGATTTTACCATATTCTCCCTATCTTTCACAATCCGGCATTCCTTAAGAAAAGATTAAGAATTGTTATAATGTAAGGGACACCCCACTGAGGTGTCCCTTTTGTAGTATCCCTATTTTATATCTGTTCTGCCAAGTAAATAATCTGTGGTCGTTTTATAAAAGTCTGCCAACTTGATCAAAACCGCAGTAGGAATATCATTTTCTCCGGTTTCATATTTAGAATAGCCGGTTTGAGACATGCCAAGCAGATTCGCAACCTGTTTCTGTGTCAGGTCATAATCTTCCCGAAGATCCCGAATGCGTCTGTACATATAATCACCTCAAAAATCATTCTACATTAACCAAAAACAGATTATAGTCTTTTAACCTAAAATAAGTTATCCTTGAATTGAGGTGGTATTCAATGGAGCAAATTACTTGTCAAAGCTGTGCACACTATCGGCAGCATTATGTGCTCAGTCAAGGCAAATTCTTCCAGGTGCATTGTGGACACTGTACTTATCCGAAACTGAAAACAAAACGACCAGATGCAAGAATCTGCGAGAATTATATGCAATCTGAGCCCAAAGAAAATCCCTTTGTGACGAAGGAGTATTTAAGCAAAACACTATTGGAATATGTGCTGCGCCTTGAACTGTTTCCAGATAATCACGAATCTTCTGACTAAACCACCAGCGGAAATCAGCAACCTCCTTATAGGGTTGCTAATATGTTAGTGCCGGTGACCGGACTCGATTTGCATTTTCTTTCCCCACGGGAAAGAAAATTAAGGTGCCGATGTGGTCAAGCCTACATCGGGCAACAGTCCACTGGACTGTTGCATTCAGATTGGTTCGAGTCCGCTCCCCTTACATATAAGAAAACAGCGACCCCATATAGGGTCGCTGTTTTCATGGTGCCGGTGACCGGACTCGAACCGGTACGCTGTCGCCAGCGGTGGATTTTGAGTCCACTACGTCTACCATTCCCTCACACCGGCAGGTAGCTTCCCTAGTATAGTACACTTTTTCCAAAAAAGCAAGAGACAGTTTTTCTGTTGCAATTTTCGTTTATTTTCGATATGATGAAGAAAAAAGCCCGGAGGTCATTGCTATGCAAAGTCTGTGCAACGGTTGGGAATTTACGCCCCAGGCAACCGACGAATTTATTTCCGGCAGCGGCACCGGCAAACCGGTACGCCTGCCCCACAATGTCGCTCCCCTGCCCCAGCACTACGCTGATCACGAGGCCTATCAGATGATCTGCGCCTACCGCCGAAACCTCCCCATCGACGCACAGCACAAAGGTAAGCGCCTGTTCTTGCAATTTGACGGTGCAGGCCACATCGCCACCGTATTTGTTAACGGTCACGAAGCCCTCACCCACCGCTGCGGCTACACCGCTTTCCGGGTGGAGATCACCGACCTTGTGCGCTACGGCAGCGACAATCTCATTGCCGTCCGCCTGGATACCACCGAAAACCCTGCCATTCCCCCTTTCGGCTTTGTCATCGACTATCTGACCTATGGCGGTCTGTACCGGGAAGTCTGGCTGGACATCCGGGAAAGCTCCCACATTTCCGACATCTATATCACTACCCCCACTCTCACCACCGCCCGGGTGGAGCTGCACACCAAAAATCCCGGTGGCTGTACCGCTGTGGCAGAGCTTCTGGACGCAAGCGGCAATGTTTGCCTTTCCCAGCCGGTCTCTCTGTCGGAGGCTACCACCCTCACCCTGCCCGGTGCCAGAAGCTGGAGCAACCTGGATCCTTACCGCTATACCTGCCGGGTCAGCTTACAAAAGAATGGCGCTGTCTGCGACACCCAGGAAGTGAAATTCGGTTTCCGAACCGCAGAATTTCGCGCCGACTGTTTTTACCTCAACGGTCAAAAAACCTTCCTCCGGGGCTTAAACCGCCACCAGTGCTACCCTTACATCGGCTACGCCGCCCCGGAAAGCCTCCAGCGGGAAGATGCCCGGATCTTGAAAGAAGAGCTGGGCTGCGTGGCCGTCCGCACCTCACACTATCCCCAGAGCCAGTATTTCATCGACGAATGCGACCGGATCGGTCTGTTGGTCTTCACCGAGTTCCCCGGCTGGCAGCACCTGGGCGATGCCGATTGGAAAGACCAGGTGGTAGAAAACACCCGGGAAATGGTCCTGCAATACCGCAACCACCCCAGCATTATCCTTTGGGGTGTCCGTATCAACGAAAGTCCTGACGATGACGACCTCTACCGTCGCACCAACGCGGTTGCCCACGCGTTGGATCCCAGCCGCGCCACCTCCGGCGTCCGGGATCGACTGAAGAGCAGCTTCCTGGAAGACGTGTACGCCTACAACGACTTTTCCCACACCGGCAACAACCCTGGTGTCCGCAAGAAAAAAACCGTCACCCCGGATACACGCAAGGCTCTGCTGATCTCCGAGCACAACGGTCATATGTTCCCCACCAAGTCCTTTGATACTTGGCAGCGCCGCCAGGAACACGCCCTGCGCCATGCCCGGGTGCAAAACGATGCCGCCGCTTCCGGTGTCCATTCCGGCTGCTTTGGCTGGTGTATGTTTGACTACGCAACACACAAAGACTTCGGCTCCGGTGACCGGATCTGCTACCACGGCGTTATGGACGCTTTCCGCAATCCCAAACTGGCCGCTGCCGTTTACGCCAGCCAGGCAGATGAACGCCCTGTTCTGGTCATTGGCTCGTCCATGGACATCGGCGACTATCCCGGCGGTCAGCGCGGTGACATCTATGCTTTTACCAATGCCGACGAAGTAAAACTCTACAAAAATAATATTTTCGTCACTTCCCTGTCTGCCGGCAGCTTTACCGGACTGAAACACAGTCCCCTGCCCATTGACGACACCGTCGGCAACCTTTTGGAAACCCAAGAGGGCTTCCCGAAAGCAAAAGCCGACCTCGTGCGCAGGTGCCTTCTGGCCATGGCCAAACACGGCCCTGCAGGAATCAAAGCCGGCGATGCCCTGCGTCTGCTGTGGGCGATGCTGCGCTACAAGCTGACCTGGAACGATGGTATTCGCCTCTATGGAAAATATGTCAGCAACTGGGGCAGTGCTGCCACTGTCTGGCGTTTTGATGCCATCAAAGACGGTCAGATAGTTGCCAGCGTTACCCAATGCCCCGGCATCAAGCTCTCACTGGAAATCACTCCCAGTTCCACCACCCTTTCCGAAGGCGACACCTATGATATGGCCGCTGTGCGGATCCGGATCCTGGATGAATACGGCAACCTTGCCCCCTACGCCCAGCTTCCGGTAAAGCTGACGCTGACCGGCGATGCAGAGCTCATAGGCCCGGACACCGTCACCGCCGAAGGCGGCATGACCGGCACCTATATCCGCACCTTGGGCCACCCCGGCACCGCCCAACTCACCGTCAGCACCGCCCAAACCGAACCCGTGACCATTGATTTCACCATTGCATAACAAAAGCACCCCGGCACGTCGTCGGGGTGCTCAATTTTTAAGCAGGCAGTGCGCTGCGCAGTTTTTTGCGGCATCGGAAATAATAGCCAAGCTGCAGCGCGCCGCTAATGAACCAGGATACCGGATAGCAAACATTCAACATTAAAAACGTCGGATACAATGGGAATATTAAGTACACCCACAGCAATCTGGGAATGCAAATGCCGCAGATATTCAGAATCGTAGGTGTGGTGGAATAGCCCATGCCCCGTAGGCAACCGGTGGTGGTTTCCGACATAGGGAATAACAGGTAGCTCCAACTCACCAGAAGCATCTTTTCCACACCAATGCTCATCACCTGCTCGTTATTGGTATAAAAGCCCAAAAGCGCTCGCGGAATGATTGAAATGATCGTAGATGCCAAGCAAATGCCAACCGCACTGCTGGCTAATCCCCAAACAAGCAGCTTATCGATTCGGTCATACTTCCTGGCGCCACGGCATTGACCGGCAAAGCTAACGCTTGCAGTGGAAAAAGATGTCATTATCAAATAAACAAAACCCGTAATGCTGTTCGATGCAGCATTTGCGGCCATAACAATGTCGCCGAAGGAATTGATGGTAGACTGCAAGATAACATTGGAAAGACTGAATACAGTACCGTTGATGCCGCTGGGAACACCAACCAACACGATTTCCCTGATCGCACCAGGATCCATTCGCAATGCGCGGTACTGCATTGCGCATTCGCCCTTAGGATCAAACAACAGATACAACACTGCCGCCATCGAAAGATATTGACTGATGATCGTCGCCAATGCTACACCATCCACATCCATATGCAGCAATATCACGAACACCAGATTCAAAAGCACATTGATAACACCGCTAACAGCCAGGATCACCATAGGCCGCTTGGTATCGCCATAGGCTCTGAGAATAGCAGCAGCAAAATTATAAACCATCGAAGCTGGCACGCCGCAAAAATAGATGCGGATATACAGCGTTGCCTGATCGATAACGTTATCAGGAGAACCCATCATTTCCTGCAGCGGTCTTGCCAGCAAAAAGCCGAAAACAGCCAAAACCAGGCCGCTGATGGCACCCAGTAAAATAGAAGTGTGCATACAGCGCCATAGTTTATCCCGATTCCGGGCGCCATAGTGATTGGCACAGGCCACATTGGTGCCCGTCGCCAGTCCAGTAAACAAACTCAGCAGCAAGGTGATCAAAGAACCGGTGGATCCCACCGCCGCCAAAGCAGTTTCACTGGCAAATTTGCCGACGATGACCGTATCCGCCGCATTGTAAAGCTGTTGCAGCAGATTGGAAGCTAGAATCGGCAACGCAAAAATAAGCAGGTTCTTCACGACCGATCCACTAGTCAAATCCATAGTATGTTTGGCTTTCACTGCCTCACCCCCAGTTACCGCAAATTATACAACTTCAGGGTGAAAATGCAACAGTGATCCTACACAAAAAGAAAGCCTTTTTTATGTGGATATTGTGTAGTTTTATGGGAGCCGTCTGCCACATTTCGGACAGTACTCAAAGCCTTCTTCTCTGCGCATCCCGCAGTAGGGGCAGAAACCCTCTCCACTGCTCCGACTACCGGCATATTTTTCCGGCTCCGGCGGCAGATCCCAGGGTTCTTTCGGTTTCTCCTTGGTCTTGCGAACGATCACTACCGTCCGCACCACCATAAAGATCAGCATCGGCACACCGAAGATCAGCATAAACCAGGCACCCATCGCCGCGCATATACCGCACCAGATCACCATGAACACGATGCCGTAAATGCTGCCGCCAATCCCCAGGAATCTTCCGGCTTTTCTTTCCGTTTCCCGATCCATATCAGACCTCCAGATACCCTGCAATTACCTTCAGGGTATTGTATACGCCATCCATATGGCTGCGCTCGTAGCCGTGGCTGGCGTACACACCGGCACCAATCAAACCGTGGCGGATATCCACGCCGCTGCGCAATGTCGCTTCCACATCGCTTCCGTAGTAAGGATACACATCCACCGCATAATCCGCACCGGTCTTCTTTGCCGCCTCAACGAGCTTGCCCACCACTTCGTAGCTGTAGGGGCCACCGGAATCCTTGGCACAGATAGACACCTGCTTTTCGGTACACTGCAGGCCATTGCCCACACAGCCCATGTCCACAGAAATCGCTTCGGTGATACCATTCGGCACAGATGCACTGCCACCGTGGCCTACCTCTTCATACACCGTCACATGGATCCAGGTGCGGCGCTTGGGAGTAATAGAATTGTCAGCAAGATACTTTGCAAAGCCAAGCAAAATACCCACAGACAGCTTATCATCCAAAAAACGGCTCTTGATATAACCGGAAGCCGTCCGCCGGGTCCGTGGCTCAAAGCAAACGATGTCGCCCACCTCAACGCCCAAAGCCCGGGTATCCGCAGCGCTGCTGACATCTTCATCCAGCACCACTTCCATATTGTCAAATCCCCGCTTGGCGGAGCTGTAGTCACCGTTGACATGAACAGAAGCGTTGCACAGCTGGAATGTGCCGTCCAGCACCTTGCTAGAGCGGGTATAGACCCATACATTTTCCGCTTCGCCGTTGTTGGGATTCATACCGCCCAAAGCAGTCAGCCGCAAACGGCCGTTGCCCTTGACCTCTGCCACCATGCCGCCCAAAGTATCGGCGTGAGCCTCCAGCAGCAGTCCGTCATTTTCGTCCTCACCGCCCAGGTCTACCAACACACCGCCCTTAGCCGTGATCTGGGCAGTAAATCCCAGCTTTTCAAAGTTTTCCTTGACCCAGGCAGCCGCCCGGGAGGTAAAACCGGAAGGCGAATCAATGCTCAGCAGTGTTTCTGTCTTTTCCCAGGCAAATTCTGCGTACATTCTTTCGATCATATTCGTTTCCTCCTGAAACAGATTGATTTCTGTGTTCAATATATCATATTTCCAAAAAGAAAACAAGCCGCCGTTCCCGGCGGCTTGTGATTTATTACTGCTTATAATTGAGCCAAACATACATTTCCGATTCTCCCCGGTTGGAAAAGGCAAAATACGGAATGAATGTCAGTTCCTTTTCCTGCCGGACATTGCAAAATCGCCTGTACAACCCAGCACCCGGGACCTTGTAAAGTCCTTTGGTTTTCAGTACCGGCACACCGAACTTCTCACGATCCGCAGCTTCCACCGGCTGATCCGGATCCACCAGTACATTGCGAAGCTGATTTCCGTTGTCCACGCCTTCCAGACAGTAGACCACCGGACCGCGCATCAGCGCCAGCTTGTTGGCAACTTCCGGGATGTAGGCATCTGCCTCCATCCACTCTGCCGGCATGGCAAAAGAAATGGTGATCACACCATCCGACGGAACCTCCACATAAGCGTAACCCCGCTCCAGTGTATACGGATGGGACAGGGTAAATTCCCGACACCAGCCCGGGATTCGCAGCGCAACCTTTCGATATCCGGTAACTGTCAGCTTCACCTGGCCGCAGACAGGATATTCTGTTTCACAGACAACTCCAGGCGCTTGAGACTGGGCATACTGGTGCACATACAAAGTATCCGCATCCACACCATAAAGCAGATCGCTCATGCTGGCCAGCACCCGGAAAATATTGGGCGGACAGCAGGAGCAGTTGAAGACCTTGACCCGTTGTGTCAGCGGCCGTTTGATCTTGATAGTTGTGGAAGTATTGGTCTGATTAAAATCCGGCTCCAATTCCAGAGGATTCACATAGAAGAAAGATTCTCCATCCAGCGAAACACCGGACAGCGCACCGTTATAAAGCACCCGCTCAATGGCATCGGCATACCGGCTGTCCGCCCGGATCCGCAGCAGCCGCCGGGCAAAGAAGATCATGGAAAGGGCTGCGCAGGTCTCTGCATAAGCCGTATCACTGGGAAGATCCCGATCCACAGTAAATGACTCACCGGCATAGGCCGAGCCCATTCCTCCGGTAATGTACATCCGCTTGTCCACAGCGTTTTGAAAAATGGCTTCCGCCGCTTCCAGATAAGCCGCATCCTGATTCTGCAGCGCCAGATCCGCCATACCGCAGGCAATGTACATCGCACGAACAGCATGGCCTTCCGCAGTGCGCTGCTGCTTTAGAGGCATATGACTCTGATCGTAGCAATGCTTTGCCCAGTCATTCACTGTGGTGTCCTTTTCATTATTGCCCCGCTGATCCAGGAAAAACTGTGCCAGCTCGAAATACCGCTTCTCCCCCGTCGTCCGGGAAAGTCGAACCAATGCCAATTCAATCTCCGGATGGCCACCGGTAACAAAAGGAGCGCTCCCGTCGATTTTAAACACCTTTTCGATCAGATCCGCATAACGGCAAACCGCTTTCAAAAACCGATCTTCGCCGGTTGCCTCATAGTAAGCACAAGCGGCCTCCATCAGATGACCGGCGCAGTACAGTTCATGGCGATCCCGGTTTGTCAGCCGGGGTTCGTTGGTTTTTACTGTAAAATAGCTGTTTATATAGCCATCTGGCCACTGGTTTTCCAGCAGATCATCAATTGCCGCCTCCACCAGTGCCTGCAGCTGCGGATCGGGTTTCTGTCCCAAAAGATATGCCGCACCCTCCAGCCATTTGGCAACATCGGAATCCCAGAAGAAATGGGCTTGCCATTCGGTCTGTTCTGTCCATTTGCATTTCAGCAGATCAAAGCGGTGCGTCTCCGTAAAGCGGTCATAAACCGCCTTTACCGTCACTGTTTGATTGATATCCTGCCGACGCTTCCAGAAGCCGCCTGTAATGCAGCAATCTTTGTAATTGACCTCACGGATCATACGGACACCCCCTCAGTTTTTATTCATGTTATCATAGCTAAGAACCTAAGACAAGCAAATATTTATCTTTTTATAGCCAAGCTTTATGATAGAAAACAAGCCGCCGTTCCCGGCGGCTTGTTTATCATTTTAGAACAGAACACCCTGAGATTTCAAAACTTCCTGCAGCGCAGAAACATCCAAAGCTTCAAAATCCACACCGTTCTTTCGGCATATCGCCGCCGCAGTACCGGCTGCCTGACCTGTCAATGCACACACAGGGATCACCCGGGCGATCTCCCAGCCTTCACCGTCCGCAGAAACGATCCGTCCTGCTGTGATCAGGTTGCTCACCTGCCGGTTGTAAAGACACCGGTACGGCATATGAAACACCGGCCCACGATTTCGAAAATCGCCAAAGGTTCCGATACTGTCCTCACACCGATCCTGTTCTCCGGTAAAGGTAGCTTCGCCTACCAAGCACCGGATCTTCCGATACTGGGGCATAGTGGGGATCGATGTCAGCTCCCGATCATTCTTCGGCTGATCCTTGATGCGGTCAAGCACTGCCTGCTTTCCCCAGGCAATAAACGTATTCTCCGCATCGGAATTATACTCCGTCAGCAGTGGGTGCTCTTGCGGATGACCCTGACCGGATGCCGTCGCACCGCACAGGATCCACTTGCGCAGTACATTTTCATCTTCGCTTCCGGCATCTTCCCTGTTAACCCAATGGGCAACATAGGAAAGATAGTTCGTACCCATTCTGGTAGGCAAGCCGGCACCGACACACACAGAAGCATCACCGGTGGCATCCACCACATACCTACAGCCGTAGAACTCCTTGCCGGACACCGTTTCTGCTACGATTCCGGCAACTTTCCCCGCTTCCATCACAGGATAGGTCGCCAGCGTGTCAAAACGGATGGTAACGCCGCTTTCCTTGACCCAGGCATCCAGCGCCAGAGAAAACACCGTAGGCGAATACTTGGTGGCGAAGCGGTCATACCGGCAGCGGTTACGCCCTTCCCCGCCCCATTGAGCCGGCAGGTTTTCCATGCCATAGCGAATAGACAGCCGCAGCAATTCCTCACCGATACCGCCTACCACCTGTTTGCCGTTTCCGTCACACAGAGGCTCATACCAGTTGATCAGGCCGACCGTAGCAAGGCCTCCCAAATTGATCTGCTTTTCCAGCAGCGCCACACTGGCACCGTTTCTGGCAGCCGCTACTGCCGCCGCCACGCCGCCGATACCGCCGCCGACTACGATCACATCGTATTCACCTTTTGGGATTACTGTTCGCGTATCGCAGTAATTCATAGGATGTTTTACACTTCCTTGCTCTTGGTTGCGATCTCCATCAGGCACTTGGCAATAAATTCATCAGGGGTCATAGCACCCAGATCCTCGCCCTTGCGGGTACGGACAGAGACCGTTCCGTTTTCCATATCCCGGTCACCGATGACCAGCATATAAGGGATCTTCTGCAGCTGTGCTTCCCGGATCTTATAGCCCAGCTTCTCGCTGCGGCAGTCAGTTTCGGCATGAATATTCACCCTATTGAGCTTTGCAGACAGTTCCTTGGCATACTCGTGTGCACGATCTGTGATCGGCAGTACCTTGACCTGAGTGGGCATCATCCACAGGGGCAGTGCACCGGCATACCGCTCAATGAGGTAAGCCAGAGTCCGCTCGTAGCAGCCCAGAGAAGTTCTGTGAATGATATAGGGGGTCTTCTTCTGACCATCAGCATCGGTATATTCCATGCCGAACTTCTGGGCCAGCAGCACGTCGATCTGAATGGTAACGATGGTATCTTCCTTGCCGAACACATTCTTATACTGAATATCCAGCTTCGGGCCGTAGAACGCTGCCTCGTCGATACCGATTTCATACTCCACGCCCAGATTATCCAGGATTTCGCCCATGACACGCTGGGCCTCTTCCCACTGCTCCGGCGTGCCCTCATACTTGATACCGGCACGGGCAGGATCCCACTGGCTGAAGCGGAAGGTGCAGTTTTCCAGCATGCCCACCGTATCCAGGCAGTACTTTGCCAGCTCCAGACAGCCCTTAAATTCTTCTTCCAGCTGATCGGGGCGCAGCACCAGGTGACCCTCGGAAATGGTAAACTGACGGACGCGGATCAGGCCGTGCATCTCACCGCTGTCCTCATTGCGGAACAGCGTGGAAGTCTCGCCCAAACGCATAGGCAGATCACGGTAGGATCTTGCCCGGTTCAGATAGACCTGGTACTGGAAGGGGCAGGTCATAGGCCGCAGAGCAAAGCACTCCTTTTCCTCATCATAAGGATCGCCCAGAATGAACATCCCGTCCAGATAGTGATCCCAGTGACCGGAAATGCGGTACAGGTCCCGCTTTGCCATCAAAGGCGTTTTGGTCAGCAGATAGCCACGCTTCTGCTCTTCATCCTCCACCCAGCGCTGCAGGGTCTGAATGACTCTTGCGCCCTTGGGCAGCAGGATCGGCAGGCCCTGACCGATCTCTTCAACCGTGGTAAAGAATTCCAGTTCTCTGCCCAGCTTGTTGTGGTCACGCTTCAGCGCTTCTTCCTGGGCCACCAGATAAGCGTCCAGCTCATCCTTGCTGGGGAAGCCGATACCGTAAATTCTCTGGAGCATCTTGCGGTTGGAGTCACCGCGCCAGTAAGCGCCGCAGGACTTTGTCAGCTTAAAGCCGTTGTGACGGACGCGGCCGGTGTGATCCAGATGCGGACCGGCACACAGATCCGTAAAATCACCCTGGGTGTAGAAAGAAATGACCGCATCGGCAGGCAGATCTTCAATGAGTTCCTTCTTGTAAGGCTCATTGTGTGCTTCTGCCCAGGCGATGGCTTCCTCCCGGGGCAGCTCGCTGCGCTCCAAGCGAATGCGCTCCTTGCAGATCTTCTTCATCTCGCCCTCGATCTGGGTCAGATGCTCGGGGGTGAAGGAGAAGGGTGCATCAAAGTCGTAGTACCAGCCCTCGTCAATGGCAGGGCCGATCGCCAGCTGAACTTCCGGCCACAGACGCTTGACAGCCTGGGCCATGATATGGCTGCAGGTGTGCCAGAAAGTCTTGCGGTACTCAGGATTTTCAAAGGTGTACAGATTCTCTTCGGACATAATTTTTTCCTCCTTTTTATTGGGGAAAGGTAAATAAAAAAAACCCATCCCCTGACAAGATCAGGGGTGGGATACAAATTCAGTATTCCACGGTTCCACCCTGGTTGCCTCGCAAGCGAAGCCACTCATTGACGCTTTAACGGGCGCACCCGTCCAGACATTTCCGTCCGGCGGCTCAGAAGTGGTATCCTCTCCGGCAGGGGTACAGATGCCTTGCACCAAGGTGGCATCCTCTCTGGGAATCTTACCGAAGCGGCGTGTCTTCATCACAGCCTTTGTATGGAGCAAATTTAACATACAAAGCCGAAAATGTCAATCCCCGTGGAGGAAAAACCAGGAATTTCTCTGTTTTTTGGTCACCATAACACAGAAAAATTCCCTTTCATTTTCGGTTGCGTTTTATGTTGGGTTATGTAAACGAAACTGTTTTTTCGCACAAGATATTGTGGTTTCCTGGATAAGAAGCGTGTATATTTTGAATAAAAAGTTTACATAATTTTATTTACATAATTATCTAAAAAGTTGTCGATTTTTGGTATTTTGCGGAAAATGCTTGACTTTTTACAATAAATTGTTATAATACTCTAAAAATCCCCATCTATACATTCTGATTGTATCCTTAGGATAAAGCCCCATTGTTTGGCTCTGTTTTAATTCTACAAGTACCGCGAAAGGAGGTACCATCTATGCTGGAATATAACCGCGTTATGAAAAAGCGTGTCACCTTGATGACCCGCATCCTGGCCGTTATGCTGCCGATCGTGTGCATCGTGCTTCTGCTGACTCAAACTGCATTTGCCGAGAATACATATCTCATCAACGACGGCGGCAAAGTCCTGATCCACACCACCCACTTCACCGATCCGGTAGAGATCCTGACCGAAGCCGGTCTGGAGCTTGGTACAGACGATACCTACACTACGCAACCCGGACTCGGCGTTTCTGAAATCACCGTGCAGCGGTCTTATAACGTGACCGTTGTCCACGGCAAAACCACTCTTCAGCTGCAGACCCGGGGCGAAACCGTAGGCGAGCTTCTTTCCCGTGCCGGCATTACTCTGTCCGGCGAAGATATGCTTTCCGCATCCTTGGATGCCGAAACCTACGACGGCATGATCCTCACCATTTCCCGGGCAATGCGCACCGAAGAGATCTATACCGTTCAGCTCCCTTACAACACCACCTATTGCTATGACCCCAATCTTCCCGAGGGTGAAGAAGCTGTACTGACCCAAGGTGTCAACGGACAGCTGCTGTGTGCCGCCGATGTGTTCTATGTCAACGGCGTAGAGGTCAGCCGCAGCATCCGTTCCGAAACCGTTGTTCAGCAGCCTGTGAATGCCGTGATCGCCATCGGTTCCGGCTCAGCAGCAGTCGAATCGGAATCCAATATCACCACTGCACCGGATGTCTGTGCCGCATTGGAGCAGGCAGCCACTTCCGGCAAGCCTATTATTCTCGACGGTTTGATCGTCACCCCGGAGGGTGAGGTCCTGGAATACACCAGTGCCGATGTCTACCGCGCCACCGCTTACCACAATTCCGACCCCGGCTGTACCATTTGGACAGCCACCGGCACACTCTGCCGGGTAGGCGCTATCGCCGTTGACCCCAAGGTGATCCCCTACGGCACCCGGATGTATATCGTTTCCAACGACGGCAAGTACATATACGGCATTGCAGTCGCCGAAGACTGCGGCGGCTCGATCAAGGGCAAACGCATCGACTTGTACTATGACTCCGTTGCCGAGTGTAACCAGTTCGGCATCCGGGACTGCACCGTCTATTTCCTCGACTGATTTAGGATTGCAAAACCGCCTTTCTTCTGCTATGATAACGGAAGAAAGGCGGATTTTTTATGATCAACGTATGTGATATTCAAGTTATGAAACCCTTGCTTTCCCAGCATGGCTTTCATTTTTCCAAAGCCAAGGGGCAGAATTTTCTCATTGCCCGGTGGGTTCCCGAATCCATTGCAGAGGATGCCGGTGTGGATGCATCTGCCGGTGTGCTGGAGATCGGTCCCGGCATTGGCCCTCTGACTCAGCAGCTGTGTATGCGCGCAGGCAAGGTCTGCGCCGTGGAAGTGGATACCCGATTGGAGCCTATTTTGAAACAAACCGTAGGCGAGTTTTCCAATCTGGAGATCCTCTGGGGCGATGTGCTGAAGCAGAACATTCCTGCCCTGGTGGCAGAAAAGTTCCCCGGCCTGCGGCCTATGGCCTGCGCCAACCTGCCGTATTACATTACCTCTCCCATCCTCACTGCCCTTCTGGAAGCGGAGTGCTTCGACTCCGTCACCGTCATGGTGCAAAAGGAGGTCGCCCAGCGGATCGCCGCCAAGCCTGGCACCGAGGACTACAGCGCCTTTACTGTGTTCTGCCAGTATTATGCCGAACCGGAGCTGCTGTTTGATGTCCCGGCTCATTGCTTCATGCCCCAGCCGAAGGTCACCTCCGCAGTGATCCAGCTGCGCACCCGCAAAACGAAGCCCTGGAATATTGACGATCCGGATATCTTCTTCCGCACAGTCCGGGCCAGCTTCGCCATGCGCCGCAAAAAGCTCAGTAACGGTCTGGCATCCGGCTTCCCGGAGCTGGGCAAAGCCGGTGCCGCCGAAGTCATCGAAGCCGCAGGCTTTGATGCCAATGTCCGTGGTGAAACGCTCTCCATCCCGGAATTTGCCCGCATCGCAAACGAAATCAAAAAACGCAGATAAAAGAACCGGAGCAAATCGCTCCGGTTCTTTTTACAGCTTTACCAGCACATTTTTTCGAATTTCCATAGTGTTTTCCGTTACAGCGCAATCCATTGCCAGTATTGTGACCCCATTTTCCGCAGCTTCTCTCAGCGCCGCGCCGAAAGCAGGATCGGTATCATCGTTGGGATGCAGATACTTCACATCCGCCATCTGGATCACAAACAGCACATACGCCACAAAACCTTCCCGCACCGCAGCGGTCAACCCACGCAGATGCTTCGCGCCGCGCTCCGTAGGCGCATCCGGGAACGCGCAAACGCCGTCATTTTCCAGTGTCACGCCCTTGACTTCCAAAAAGCATCGTCTGCCGTCTTTTATAAAGGAAAAATCAAACCGGGATTCCCCATGAACGCTCTCCGCTTTCAACTCCCCAATCTCCCCCAAGCCACCGCTGCGCAGCCACTCTGCCGCAGCCGCATTGGGTGCTTGGGAATCCATATTGATAAGCCGATCCCCTTTTTGTACCGTTATCAGATCATATTTTGTTTTCCGGTTGGGATTGGTGCTTTTTTGGCACCAAACCTTTGCGCCTGCCGGCAGCAGCTCCTTGCATCTGCCGGTATTTTTCACATGGCATACTTCCATTTTTCCGTCGATCTCTATGTGTGCAACAAACCGGTTTGGCCGGGCAAAAAACACCCCGGGAACCATGTTTTCATAGTGCATACCGTCACCTCTTTTCTATATGATAACAGATTATCAGAATTTCGCAAGAGCCAGAATTTAGGGTTGACATTTAGAAGATTTATGCTATAATCTTACCTGTTCCCAATATGGAGGCATAGCTCAGCTGGTTAGAGCGCATGCTTCACACGCATGAGGTCACAGGT
>JAGBEM010000178.1 GCA_017936985.1 Oscillospiraceae bacterium | reverse complement strand
CTGGGAACTACTCTCTCACCGCTATATGCTCTGTAATTCGTCATTCGCTTTTCTGTAGATTTGAGCCGCGAGGTAATTACCTCTTGTGACTATAAAATAACACAACTTTGCGGGTTTTGCAATATGTAAAACTATACAAAGTAAACAAAATGTATTTGTGCAACATACAGATTTCTGCCAGGTGAGAACAAAAAACGGTTGACAAAAATATGACATCTGTGAGATTATAGTCGTGTTGGGCGGCTTTTTGCCCACTTTTTTTATGCCAGGATCGCCCGGAGAATGCCTTCCGGATCGGTCTGACCGGAAACCACATGGAACTGGTGGGGTTCCTTGTCAAAGCAGCCATGGCTGCGCTCCAGCATAGCGGCCACCGGAGGGGGAAGCACGCCGTGCATCCGCTGAGCAAAACGGCTCTTGATGGTGTCCAGGTCTGCGGTGACCAGGATCCGGATGCAGCCGTCGGGCAGAAAGGACAAGTGGGCTTTTTCAGAGATTACATAGATGATGTGACCTCCTGTTACCGCCTGGGACAGTTGATCCTGGAACAACTTTTTTGCTATCGCTTCATTTTTGGCAAGACGCAGGTAGTCCTTGCCGGTATAAACTTTTGCATCCAGTTTGTCCTTGAGAAAGGAAGCTAGGGTGGATTTTCCGGTGCAGCTCTCACCGAAGATTGCGATCAGCATGGCTGTGTCCTCCGCAGAAAAAATGGGCAGTCCTTCCGACCGCCCCAACATATTCAGCATACCACACGGACATTTGTCTGTCAATAAAAAACTGTATGTGAAAAATGATTTCTCCCTTTTGAATAAATAATATCTGTTAACTTTAGGAACTATCCCAAGTTGAAAACCGGAAAAATCTATGCTATTCTATAGACACAAAGAGGTGATACCAATGATTTGATACACCCCAGGTTCCCATGAAAAACGGAACCGCAGCCGCTTCTTCCCCCTAACTTCTGATCAAATATAAACCAACAAAAAATCCAAACATGAATTCTACAGAAGTAATTCAGATTTCGTCATTGGAAGAAGGCGGCCAATCCGTAGAAAGCGAGGTTACCCAATGATAGAACCCAAGAATTCACAGAAATAACCCTTGACTTTTCACAGTGATTAGGTGATCAGTCAAGGGTTATTTCTTTTATCTGCGCCCGTCAGGGCGTTTTTTATTTTTTAGACTTGTTGAGCAGGCCGCCGATGACCATGATCAGGGCAAATACGATCAGATACCAGAAGCAGCCCATCTGGTGGCTGAAAATGCTGGCAATGATCATGAAGATACTGCCGGCCATTGCCAGGCCAGGCAGGACAAACCGCCGCAGCACGCTTTGATCCTTTTCCTTGCGCATCCACTGGACCAGGATGGGCAAATACATCAAATAGATGGTGATGATGGGCAGCTCAGAGGAATCAAACATAAAGGGCTTACCCTTAACACCCGCGATCTCCGGCAGGTACAGGTTGGTCACATAGAAGTAAAGGAACCAGGCGGCTGTGACCATCAGCGCGAAGATGGAGGAGTTGGTGGGCATATTGGTCTTGCTGTCCAGCTGAGAGTAGACATCGGGGGCAGGGCCTTCATCCCGAACGGCGAGGGAGTACATACACCGGCTGCAGCCCAGCATAAGTCCGTTCAAAGTGCCCAGGCAGGAAATCGCAATGAACAGGTTCAGAACATTGCCGAGGAATCCACCAAAAATATTGGTGAAAGCAACGGTGGCACCCTTGTCGATCAGCTCCTGGGTAGAAGCGCCGCCAGCCACGCCGATGTAGTAGAAGATATACACAGCCGCAATGATAATGCCGCCGATGATCAGGGCTTTCGGCAGGTTTTTCTTGGAATCCTTGATCTCTGCATTGATGGAGGTGGCGATGATCCAGCCCTCATAGGCAAAGGCAGTGGCACACACGGCAGCAAACAGGGGAGACTCCAAAGCTGTGGCAGAACCGGCTGATTCTGCGGCGACCGGTGTGAAATTGTTGGTCAAAACGCCGCTGACCAATCCGACGATGATTCCGCCAACAGCCATCAGGGCCAGGGGGATCAGTTTGATCACGGTGGTGGTGGTCTGGAATTTGCCTGCCAGCTTGGGAGAAATGGCGTTAATAAAATAAGCGCCGCAAAGGTATACCAGCGTCAAGGCCATGCACTCAGGTCCGAGGACACAGCCACCCGGTCCGGGGATGGTCATGGGAAGATTGGGGAAGGCTTCTGTGATAAACACAAGGGTATATCGGGCAGAGACCCAAGCCAGAACAGAGGTCATGGCAGGGAAGTAGATGGTAGCGGAGAACCAGCCGACGTAGTAGCCATAGCGCGAACCGACGGTTGCTTCGGCGTAATCCACAAGTCCGTTGACCCGCTCGTATTTCTGACCCATAAACGAGAAGGTCAGCAGGCATACCAACATGATAGCACCGCCGATGATCCAGGCCAGAATTCCCAGGGGCATATCGCCGCCGGTTTTTTCCAGAATGGTCTGTGCCTTAAAGAAGACACCGGAACCGATCACGATGCCAACGACCATACAGATGGCAGTGAACAGGCCGTATTTTCGATGCAGTTTATTTTCCATAAGATCTCTCCTTTCTGTATTGCCCGAAGGTAATATACAGTCAGTATAGCATAGAGGGTATAAAAATACAAGAACGGAAATGAAATATCTTTTGCGTATTTTCAGTCAGAGAAATCTACTTTACAAGAGGTATCGTGACTGATATAATAATGCAAAAAGGAGGGGTTGCCATGCGGATGGTGTTACTGACAGCCTTAGGTGTCGGCGGCGCAACGGTGATCGGTGCCATTTTGGGCTTCGCATTCAAGAAAATATCCCATAAATTCAGCGACATCGTGCTTGCTTTTGCTGCCGGCGTGATGCTGTGCGCTGCAGTGGTGGGATTGGTTTTGCCCTCGCTGGAATATGGCGGGGACAGCGGCTTTTGGATGACAGCTGCAGGCATCTTTTGCGGCGCGATCTGTCTGAACTTATTGGATAAGGCAGTGCCCCACCTGCACAGGCTGTCCGGCGTGGATCAGGAAAAGCATCCGGATGGTGCACAGCAGCTGAACAAGGTGCTGCTGTTTGTGATGGCCATCGCCATCCACAATCTGCCGGAGGGTATTGCTGCAGGTGTTGGCTTCGGCACAGGAAATGACGGCGAAGCGATTACCATTGCAGCAGGTATCGCACTGCAGAACATTCCGGAAGGTATGGTCATT
>JAGBEM010000177.1 GCA_017936985.1 Oscillospiraceae bacterium | reverse complement strand
GCACAATCCAAATTTCGGACGCCCAGTGCTTTCAAGACCTCCTTATCCTGTGCGTCGCCCACAACTGCATGGGTCACATCATTGGAGATCTGCTGCACCAGTTCTGCACTTAAGTCCATTGCCAGGACTTCGCAGCCCAAGCTGTACAGCTGTCTTGCAACCTGGGAGCCAAAACGGCCCAGGCCAACTACGATATAGGATTTCATAACTGCCTCCTAACCAATCAGAAGATTTGTGTGTGCGTACCGGAATCGCTCCTCCGCCCGGTTGCCCATCAGGAAACCAAGGCTCAGGGTCAGCACGCCAACTCTGCCGAAATACATATAAATTATAATCAAGATTTGGCCCGCAACGCTCAGATTCGCGCTGCCGCCGGAACTGAGGCCCACAGTGGCCAGTGCAGACACTGCCTCATAAAGGCCGTCGGTAAAGCTCAAAGGCGATGTGGCGCTGATAAAAATTCCGCCAAAAACCGCAAGTCCTACCAATATTGAAACGATCGTCATAGCATCCATGACCTGGGTAGCAGGAATGCTGTGCTTGAACACACTGACAGTGCCTTTCCTCTTGCCCGGGAGATCATGAACAACACCAGAACCGTCAGTGTCACCGTCTTGGCACCGCCTGCAGTAGAACCGGAGGAGCCACCGATGAGCATCAGCACCATAGACAGACCTTTTCCTGCATCTGTCAAAACAGCTTGATCAATAGCCATAAATCCAGCCGTTCTGACTGTAACAGACTGGAACAGCCCATTGAGCAGCTTATAGGGAACGCTCATAGATCCCAACGTATCCGGGTTATTCCACTCCGTCACGCAGAAGCCAATTGTGCCGCCCAAAAGCAGCACCCCGGTCACCAGTAACACCAGTTTGGTATAGACACTGAACTTTTTCCAACTGTGGACACGCACCACTTCCTCCCAAACGAAGAAGCCCAGGCCGCCAAGGACCACCAACGCCCCTAGCGTCAGAAGCACCACCGGATCTTGATTGAAAACCATTAAGCTAGTGCCGGGCTGTAGTCTTCCAAGAATATCAAAGCCTGCATTGCAGAAAGCGGAGATGGAATGGAAAACGCCCCATTTCAGCGCTGTTTCCCAGCCGTAAACCGGCAGGAAATGCAAGATCAGGATCAGCGCGCCGGTGGCTTGGATGGAAAGGCTTCCCACAAGGACCCATTTCTGCAGCCGTACCACACCATCCATATCGCTGAGGCTCAGCGCCTGAGCCATGACCATTCGCTGCCGGACGCCGACCTTGCGGCGCAGCAGAAAGATCACAAAGGACGCTGCCGTCATAAATCCCAGACCGCCCAATTCGATCAGGCAAATGATCACGACCTGTCCAAAACCGCTCCACTGAGTCCAAGTATCATAGAGTACCAAACCTGTAACGCAGGTTGCAGAAGTGGCCGTAAACAGCGCAGGACGAATACCGCAGGATACACCGCTGCGCGAAGCGATCGGCAAGCTCAAAAGCAGCGTGCCCAAAGCAATGATCAGCAAAAACATGATCGCAATGATCTGGGTCGACGACAGCTTCAGCCGCCTTTTTTCCGCCAACTGGCGAAACAGTCTCTTTCGCAAAGACATAGGCGCCACCTTTCCGTCTGTTGATTCAGTAACAGACAATACTTCCACTATATCCATATATTATACCAAATATTGCCCCGATTGCAAGTAGCTTTTACCGGCAGCGCTTTCTCTGTGCATTTTTCTGTTAGATAACAAACAGGGCGCGGCAACACCGCGCCCTGTCCAATTCTTACAGCAGATACCCTGCGGCGATACCCAGCACCGCCGACAGACAAATCAAAATAATCGGATGCACCTTTTTAAAGGCCAGCACCAGCATCACGGCAAAAATCACCGCAGACACATAAAACTGCACGTTGGTGAAAACGGACAATGTCCAGCCTGCGGGGAAGAATACGGTCACCACCACGGACAGAATAGCTCCACCGATAAGGCCTACCACAGCAGGCTTCAAGCCTGTCATGCAGCCCTTGACCACCCGGCTTTCCCGGAACTTATCGTAGCATTTGGCAACGATCAGGATCACGATAAAGCTGGGCAGCACCACGCCCATGGTAGCGCAGAAGGAACCGAACACTGCCATTAGCCAACCGCCCTCGTTACCACCTACCACGCTGCCTACATAAGTAGACATGTTGATTGCAAAGGGACCGGGGGTGGACTCACTGACCGCCACAAAGTTGATCAGACTCTCCGCGCTGATCAGATCGCCCCAGCGTTGGGATACCTGTTCCTGGATCATGGGAAGCATGGCGTAGCCACCGCCAAAGGTGACAGCACCGATCATAAAGAAGGTAAGAAACAGTTCCAGAAAACTCATTTCTTCTCCCTCCTTTCCAGCCACATGGATGTGACTAGGCCAAACACTGCGCAGCCAATGATCACAAACAGTACATTCACATCGAAAATAGCTGTCAGCAAGAAGGAGCCTGCCATGACCACATAAGCCGGCCAGCCCTTGGGGCTCTTCTTATACATAGTCCACAGGGACTTGATCAGCAAAGCCAAAACGCCTGCACGAATGCCGTTGAAAGCGTACTGCACTGCCAGCACTTCCTGGAACTGCTGCAAAACGGCAGACAGCGCCAAAATGATCACAAAACTGGGAAGCACCACACCCAGCGTGGCGCACATGCTCCCAAGAACACCGGCTGCCCGGTAGCCCACAAAAGTAGCAGAATTGATAGCAATAGGGCCGGGAGTGGATTCTGCAATAGCAATGATCTCCAGAATGTCATCATCGCTGACCCAGCCGTGCTTTTCTACCGCTTCTTTCTGGATCAGCGGGATCATAGCATAGCCGCCGCCAAAGGTAAATGCACCGATCTTAAAAAATGCGGCAAAAATCTTAAATACATCCCCAAAGGATCTTTTCATCGCACTCTCCCCAGATCAATGGCAGCTGTGGCTGCCGCAACCGTGATCACCGCAGGTATGTCCTTCGCCATGATGGGAATCGTGGTGGCTGCAACGGGCATTGGGATCAAAATTCAGCACACCGGATACAAAGGCTTCCGCTGCCTCGTCTGCATCGCCGCAAACACCGCCGTAGACTGCGATACCGGCATCTGCCAAAGCAAACCGGGCACCGCCGCCGATACCGCCGCAGATCAGCACATTCACGCCCAGACCGGCCAGCATGCCCGCCAGAGCGCCATGGCCGCTGCCGTTAGTCTCCACGACCTGAGATGCCACGATCTTGCCGTCAAGCACATCATAGAGTTTAAAAGCTGCAGTATGTCCAAAATGCTGGAACACCTCGCCTGCTTCATAAGTAATTGCAATTTTCATAATCATATCCTCCTTGGAAAACAAGGCACTGCAGCGGCAGTGCCTTGTTTGCATTAGTTATCTGTGGGTTTCATAGTGGGGAAATGAAACCCCTAAACTTCATGGCTCTTCATCAAGCTTCATCTAAGCTTGTTTGCAAGGATTTCCCTTCATTTAGCTCTTCATATTCATTCAGGGAGCATTGCTAATTTGTTGTCAACTTGTTGTCAACGCACGCAATTTGTTGTCAACCCGTCAGCACTGAGAACCCTTCCTTAGAAGATATCCAGTTTTGACAGTTCTTCAAACGTTTCTTGCTTTTTACGTTCCGTTGCCTCGGCATAAATGTCCATCGTCGTTTCAATGTTGCGATGGCCCATGATTGCCTGAATTACTTTTAAGTTGTTTTCATGTTCGCAAAGCCTGGTGCAAAAAGTGTGTCTTAGATG
>JAGBEM010000176.1 GCA_017936985.1 Oscillospiraceae bacterium | reverse complement strand
TCGTCAGCTTCCAGCTCTTCTTCGGTCATGAAACGCTCCATGATCTGGGTGTAGAGAATACCGTCCAGATGATCCAGCTCATGGCAGAAGCAACGACCAATCAACTCCTCGCCTTCCACTTCAAACCAGTCGCCGTTGCGATCCTGTGCCCGAACCTTGGCGTAGTACGGCCGTTTTACCAGACCGTATTTTCCGGGGACGCTAAGACAGCCCTCAGGGCCCACCTGCTCACCGTCTGTTTCGATGAGCTCCGGGTTGATCAGTTCAATGATCTCCTCGCCGGTATCCACCAGAACTACCCGGCGCAGGATGCCTACCTGGGGCGCGGCAAGACCGACACCGCCAGACTCGATCAGCGTTTCCTTCATATCGTCAAGGAGCTTATGCAGCCGCCAGTCAAATTTTTCTACTTTTTTGCAGACCTTATGCAGCGCAGGCTCTTTATCTGTCAAAATTTTTCGTAAACCCATAGGTTTTTCCTCTCATTCTTCAAATCCGTTCACATCGGCAAAGGCAGACACGCCCCGATTCGTGCCATCGGTCATAAACTGCCGCAGCAGGTGGGCGATCAGCGTCCGCAGTGGCTGGCTCAAAACGCAGCGCAGCGTCAGCCGGTAACGGTAATTGTAATTGATTTTTGGCACAGCGCAGGGTGCAGGCCCCAGCACCTGGCAAGCTTCCTGCCGGTAAGGATCGGTTTTCAGGCAGGCATTCAAACTATCCCGGAATTTCGCCCCGCCGCGTATGACCCGGCCTTCGTCCTGTCCTAGGAATGTCACCGTAACCAAGCTGCCAAAGGGCGGAAGCTTTTGCATCTTCCGCAGTTGGATCTCCAGGTTATAGAACCCGTCATAATCCTGATTTGCAGCCAGATGGATCACCTGATTTTGGGGAACCATTGTCTGGATCACCGCATTACCAGGGGTCTGTCCCCGTCCGGCACGACCGACCACTTGGGTCAGCATATTGAAGGTCGTTTCCGCAGCGCGGTAAGAACCGGAATACAGGCTCATGTCCGCATCCAACACGCCCACCAGCGTCACATCCGGCAAATTCAAGCCTTTTGCCACCATCTGCGTACCGATCAACACCGGCGTGCGCTCTTTCTGGAAGTCTTCCAGTATTTTTTCATGGGTGTTTACCGCATTGACAGTGTCCGCATCCATCCGCTGCACCCTCATATCCGGAAACAGCTGCAGCAGCTCCTGCTGGGCTTTCTGCGTTCCCGTACCAATGGACTTTAATGGTCCACCACAGCTTGGGCACCGCTTCGGTGTCGGCTGAGAATATCCGCAGTAGTGGCACATCAGCCGTTCATTGGCACTGTGATACGTCAGCCTTGCACTACACCGTGGACATTCCGGCGCTTCCCGGCAATCCACACAGATCAATGCCCGGCTGTTACCCCGGCGGTTTAAGAACAGGATGGTCTGCTTATTGTCCATCCAAGTATCCCGAATGGCCTCCTGCAGCTCCAGACTAAAGGAAAGGTCATTGCCATACTGCAGTTCCTGCCGCATATCCACGATTTGCACCTTTGGAAGCGCCTTGCCGTTGTAGCGTTGCGTTAGTCTGTACAGGCGGTAATCACCCTGCTTGGCATGGTACATCGTCTCCACAGAGGGCGTGGCAGAACCCAAAAGCACCAATGCCTTTTCTTTGATTCCCCGCCACAAAGCCACCTCTTTGGCAGAATACCGGGGGGTATTTTCTGATTTATAGGAGTGTTCCTGTTCCTCATCTAAAATGATAAGGCCCAATTGTGAACTGGGTGCGAACACAGCCGACCTGGTACCAACTACCACCCGTGCGGCGCCATCGCGCACCCGTTTCCACTGATCGTAACGCTCACCAGCAGACAGGCTGCTGTGCAGCACTGCCACCAGATCACCGAAATGCGCAGCCATCAGGCTTAACAGCTGAGGTGTCAGGGCAATTTCAGGCACCAAAAGCATCGCGCTTTTGCCCACATCCAGGCATGCGCGGATCAGCTTCAGATACACAGAGGTTTTTCCCGAGCCGGTCACGCCGTACAGCAGTGCCGCACCGGGCTGCTCCCTTTGCATCTGCTCATACAAGCCTTCAAAAGCGGTTTGCTGCTGGTCGTTCAGCTCCAGAGGGCCATCCAGCACCGCTGGACGAATTTCCCGGCAGCGCAGCACTTCTCGCTCCGTCAGTTCCAGATAACCTAAGGCTTCCAGACGCTTGACCGTTGCAACAGATGCGCCTGTATAGTAGCAAAGCTCCTTCACAGACACACTGCCGATGCTGCACATCAGTTCCAGCACACTGCGCTGCATAGGCGCGCGCAGGCAGCGGCCGGCGTACTCCATGGCTTCTTCCGCAGAAGATGCCAGCGTTGC
Source organism: Oscillospiraceae bacterium (assembly GCA_017936985.1). The sequence goes on along the minus strand of JAGBEM010000176.1, from coordinate 951 downwards.
GATCTTTTCCGTCTTGTCGCCAAGTTTACGCAGATAGTTGGTTTCATCTGCAACCCACTTTTTACGAACCAAATAGCGCAGTGCATCGTGGAGCTTGTCTTCCTCCTCAATTACAGAGCGCAGAGCAGACTCTTCTGCCTGTCCGCCAAGGCTGTCCAGCAGCTGCAGCAGTTTCTGCGCATCTTCACGGCGGCAGCCGTTTTCCTTCCAAGAACGATCCTCCGTCAGCCGGTAGGTATTCTTCGTGCGAAACCAAAGGCCTACCGGAAGCATGGCGCGCATAGCATCGTAAAATGTGCAGAAGCAGCGATTGCGTAGGAATGCCGCCAGCCGCAGCATGGTATCATCCAGCACCGGTGCTTCGTCCAGGCATCGCTCCACCGCCTTGAGGCCCTCTTCAGAGCCTGTTTCCAGGCCCAGAACGATTCCTTCTGTCCGGCGGTTGCCTCTTCCGAAAGGAACTGTGACCCGCACCCCTGGTACGACCTGCATTCCCTCCGGGATCCGATAGGAATAGGGCTTATCGATGGCAAAATTCGCCGCAGCTACAGCAATTTTTGCGATCATTTCCGCCCACTCCTTCCGGTTTTAGTTCTTGTATTCGTCCTTCAAGCTGGCATCCAGCTTCTCGTCAGCCACTTCCCGGATCGCCAGAGTAACCGGCTTCTCGGGCAGCTCCTCGCCAAATTCCTCTGCCTCAGCGGCGATCTGGCGGGCACGCTGTGCCACCACATTCACCAGCAGGTAACGGCTCTGTACATTCTTCAGCAAATCAGCAACAGGGGGGTAAAGCATATTTCATTTCCTCCATTATTCGTCATCTTCCCTTTGGGCGATGATCTCCAATATTTTTGCGGCGCAGGTTTCCACCCGGTCGTGTGTTACGATGTAATCATAGGCCTTGCTTTGCTGCATTTCCCAGCCAGCCCGTTACAGACGCAGCGTCATCTG
>JAGBEM010000175.1 GCA_017936985.1 Oscillospiraceae bacterium | reverse complement strand
GCCTGGACAGCCAAGAAGGAGTTCACCGAAAACAACCGTCCGTATCTGCACCTGTATGTGGAGCTGCAGCGCAGCAACCTGATCAACAGTGCTGTCAGCATCCGGATCCTGCAGGATCAGCTGGGTATTTATTTCCGCTATCTGGACCAGGATTACGAGGATCTGAAAAAAATCCTTGGGGTCGATCCTTTGAAGATCACCTTACTGAAATGCGGTACCTTCGAGGCATACGAACGTAAATACAACGCAAAAATCCGGGCTATGAATCCGGAAAATTGCGAGATCAATGACCTGTTGGTATGCCATCAGTTCGAGGGCGTTGGAAAGGGGGATCTTCTGAATGAGTGGGTATAGTTGGGTTGCGGTCATCTCCCTTTTCTGCTATCTGTTTTTATTTCTGACATTCCTGGCGGCCAAAAAGACAAAAAAAGTGCTCCGCACCTTCATGGCGCTGTTGGTGGTCATGATCCTCTGGAACGGCGGCTCTTTCGGTATGCGTATGCAGCTGTGGCCGGCAACCAATTTCTGGCATCATGTATCCCTGCTGGGTATGCTGCTGCTTCCTGTCGGCTACCATCATTTTGTTCTGGATTTTTTGGAAGAAAAAAATGACAATGGTCGAAAATTCTGGGTAATATTTTATCTGTTGATGTTCGTCATCAACTACTTCACAGGATTTTTTGTTCCCCTGCCGGAAGTGTTGGTGCAGGGTGGAACGACTCAGTTCCTGTACCATTATAACTGGCCGATCTATCTGCTGTTCTTCTTTGTAGTCCTAACCGTGGTGCAGCTCTCTTTTATCATCCGCCGGCACTGCGCTGGAAACCGGATCGCCTTCCAGCAGTTGGTCCCGGTCATCTGCGGCATTACCATCATGCTGCTTGGCCACATCCTGTCCACCCTGACGGTGTTTGCGGGCCTCCCGTTGGACATGGTCTCCGGTGTGATCAATGCGCTGTTCCTGTTCTATGCCCTGTATAAGAAGCGGCTGTTCCGCATGACCATGCTGCTGTCCAAATCCAATTACTGCATCATCGCCATGATCCTGGGCATCACGATTTTCTCCAACTTTGCCTTAAAGTTCCAGCACTTCCTGCTGCGGGAAATCGGCATGGAATATGCCCACGCCATGGTCATCATTGCCTTGGCGCTGCTGGTCATGATCGCCGTACTGTATGTCATCATCAATGTCTCCTTCGATGCCATCTTTGTGCGGACAGAACAGCAGCAGAGCGAGATGATCGCCCGTTTTGGTGAAGAAATCACCCATATGATGAGCGTGGATGACATCCTGCAGGGTCTTTCTGATACAGTCCAGGAAGCCACAGGCGTCAACCGCATCTTCGTGTTTATTCGCGGGCTGGACGGCCAGTACCGCATTGAACACACCACAAATCCCCTGGAGGAAAAGAATTTTTACATCCGTTCTGATCATCCTCTGGTATCGTATTTCAAGACCCACGGCAGCTGTGTCCTGTTCCAGGAATTCTCCCGCAGCACCATCTACCGAAGCATGTGGGAAAAGGAAAAGACACTGCTGACCCATTTGAACATCGAATGCTTCGCCCCCCTGATCTGCGAGGATGAACTGATCGGTCTGGTAATGCTGGCAGGCAAAAAGGATAAGGCAGTATATCACCCCAACGATCTGAACTTCCTGCAGTCTATTTCTACGATCTGTGCCCTCGCGGTAAATAACGCCTATACCTATGAAAAGGCGATTGAGGGCGCGCGAAAGGACGAACTGACCGGTCTGATCAACCGCAAGTTCTTCTTCGAACTGCTGGATCGGGAATTCGAACGCTGCAAGGATACCGCCCTCTCCCTGTGCCTGTTGAACATCGATGATTTCAAGCTCTATAACCAGCTTTACGGCAGCCATGAAGGCAATATCGCCCTGCAGCGCATTGCGGGTATTCTGGCCGCCAGCGTGAATGAAAACGGCTACGCGGCCCGCATTGGCGGCAAGGAATTTGCCCTGATCCTGCCCGGCTATGATATTTATTCCGCCAAGTGCCTGGCAGAAAACGTGTCTGCTCAGATTAACGAAATCAATAACAGCCGCACCGCAGGTGAGACCCTCAGCAAGCTGACCGCCAGCGTGGGTATCTGTGCTGCCCCCTATATGGCCTCCACCTCCAAGGAGCTGTTTAAGAACGCAGATACAGCCGTTTACACAGTAAAGCGCACCGGCAAAAATGCGGTTCTGATGTATTCCGCGGAGATCTACCGCCGCGAGGCCAGCCGCACCCAGTACCGGAGCGGCTACAATGAGCACGCCAGCACGATCTACGCTCTGACGGCTGCCATCGATACCAAGGACCACTATACCTTCCAGCACTCCCAGAACGTGGCATATTACGCCTCGGAGCTGGCCAAGGCCGCAGGTATGTCCTCTGATTTGGTGGAAATCGTGCGGGAATCCGGTCTGCTGCATGACATTGGTAAGATCGGTGTGCGTGAGGACATCCTCAATAAACCCGGAAAACTGACTCCGGATGAGTATGAACTGATGAAGAGCCATGTAGAAAACGCAGTAAATATCATCCGTTACCTCCCCTCTCTGGACTATGTTATTCCGACTGTGCTCTCTCATCACGAGCGCTACGACGGCTTGGGTTATCCCCGCAGACTGGCAGGCGAGGAGATTCCTATTATGGGCCGCATCCTCTGCATTGCGGACGCCTTTGACGCCATCACCTCCAT
>JAGBEM010000174.1 GCA_017936985.1 Oscillospiraceae bacterium | reverse complement strand
TCCGCAATCTCCATTTCAGACTGGACCTTGGCATCATTGGCTTCCTTCGCAGCTTGAGCCTGGGCAATGGCGATATCACGGTCTGCCTGGGCCTTTGCGACCGCAGCGCCCTTTTTTATCTGAGAAATGTTATCGATGCCAAGGTCTTCGATCACATTGTTCTGATCCGAGAAGGACTGGACATTGAAGGAGATCATTTCCAGACCCATCTTCATCAGGTCAGGTATCGCGTTTTCCTGGACTCGCTCACCAAAAGCTTTGCGGTCTGTGACCATTTCTTCCAAGCGCATCTGGCCGACGATCTCACGCATATTGCCTTCCAGAGTATCCTGCACCCGGCGGATGATCATATCCTCGCTCTCGTTCAGGAAGAACTTGGAAGCCAGAGTCATCATCTCTTCACTTTGTCCGATGCGGATCTTGACGGTGGCATCTACCTTGACATTGATGTACTCGGCATTGGGGACAAAATCTGTTGTCTTGACATCTACGGAGAACATCTTCAGACTCAGCTTGTCGAGCCGTTCCAAAAACGGGATCCGAATGCCAGCCTTACCGATCAGGATCCGGGTCTTCCGAAAGCCGGAGATAATATAGGCCGTATCCGGGGGTGATTTTACATAGCCCGAACAGGCAATTGCAATCACCAAAACAACAATCGCTACTACACCATAAAAAATTTCCATAGTTTACTCCTTTCTCGTAATCCATTCTTGCTTATGGTATGATCTTATTATACAGTGGTACGCTTAAAAAATAAACTGTTCTGCCAGCAAAATAAGATGCTCTATTTTTCCGTGCATAGCAAATTAGTCGGACTGCCCTAGTATCCTCTGCTTGTATGCATGATACTGCTCCGGGTCGATCGCACCGGTGGCAAGCATCTTCTCCGACCAAAGCTGCAGTGTTTCCACCGCTACAGAGATCTTCTCCAGCTGCTGTTGAATGATAATAAAATCCGCAAGCTCATCGCCGGATATTTTGCCATCCACTGTGATCTCGACAAGTCTGTCTTTCTCCTTGCTCATGGAGTTCAGAGAAGCCAGCATTTCCAGTATAATTTGGGAAAGATCCTTCACCTTGATCTCCGGCACATATTGCTGACCAATGGGGCATTGGTTAGCACAGTAATAGTTACATAGGCTGGGCGTTTTGTACTTTTCCGACATAACTAAAACCTCATCCGGGTGCGGTAAGCAACGCTCGTTTTCGATCTTCTCGATCCGCTCCGGTGAAATGGACCCCAGTAGGTCACTGGCCGTTTCCCTTGTCAGCCGAAGGCCCTCTCTGGTCGTCTGAAAGAGGTTCTTGTTTTCCTTTGTTGATACTCTTGCCATATGTTCACATTCTCCCTTTTGATATGTCATGCTCTCACATAGCACCGTTTTGCTGAATTCTCTGTTTGATTATAATTATAACATGTTACGATTATTTTGTCAATTTTCCTCAGTCGCTTGCAACCCCGTCGGATACTTATTTATCCCAAGCGAAAGCCTGCCATAGGACGGGAGTATTTTTCTTTTCGAATCACAAAAACGCCTTCTGCGTTAACAAGCAGAAGGCATTATTCTGTATCATGGCAGCCGGTTATGGGCTATTTCATCAAAATCGGGCACACTGGAAATACCGCCGGGCTTGGTCGTGGACAGGCCTGCGGCAGTACAGGCAAAGGATACAATATCCCTCAGCTCGTCCTCATTCAGCACATCCGGCATTTTATTACACTGCAGCAGTTTCCATACAGCACTTCCGCCGAAAATATCACCGGCACCGGTGGTGTCCACAACTTTGATGCCGGACATACCGGGAACATGGCCTTTGGCAATGGCATTTTGGAAGAAGCAACCATCTGCGCCACAAGTGACAAACACCAGCTTCACGCCAAAAGCATCCAGAATATACTGTGCACCTTCCTGCACGCCCAGTCCGAAAAGAAATGCAACCTCTTCGTCACTGATCTTCACCACATCCGCCTGTCCTAAGCCCCACAGCAGCTGCTGTCTGGCTTCCTCCATATCCTTCCATAAGGGCTTACGCAAATTCGGATCGTAGGTGATCAGCTTACCTTTTTCCCTGGCATAAGCTACTGCCTTTTGGGTGGACGTTCTGGCAGGCTCATCTGTTAGTGAAAGCGTGCCAAAATGAAACACTCTGGCTTCATCTATCAGGCTCAGATCCAGCTCTTCAAAGCAAATGCAGGTGTCGGCACCGGGTTTCCGGGCAAAAGAAAACTCCCGATCGCCGCTTTCGTCTAGCGTCACGAAAGCCAACGTGGTGAACACATCATTCGAAGCCACAAGTCCTCTGGTATCGATCCCGGCATTCTGTAAAGTAGCTGTCAGCAGCTTGCCAAAGGCATCGTTACCCACTTTGCCCAGCAATGCGGTTTTCCCGCCAAATTTCGCCAGCGCCGCCAAAAAATTGGCAGGTGCGCCGCCTGGATGGGCAGCCATGGTGGGATAGCCATCGCCGTCTACGCTCTGGCCGGTAAAATCAATGAGCAGTTCGCCCAATGCTACGACATCCATCATATCAGTTTCACTCCTTGATCCAGGCATAATTACAGACCGCCAGATGATCCGTGATGCCGTACTGATCTTCGTACAGCACATAGATCAAGCCGTTTTTACTGTCTGCCGCCACTTCCACATAGCCGCCACGATCGGCATCGATTACCCGGGCACAGGGATAGCTTTTTCCGTCATCCACACTGACGCGCACAGTCACATTTTTCCGGTCAGTTTTGCAATCGCAGTTCGCAAAGATCATCGAATACGGATTGACACCGTCATCATAGGCCGCCACACTACCGAAGCATCGGGGATCCCACAGCTTGTGATCCGGGCCATACTGCGTCCACCCGGAGAAGCCAGTGGCGCTGTAGGCTTTCGCCCGATGGGCAGCCTGGTGACGGATATTCAGATAGACTTCCCCATCGGATGTCAAGGCTGCAACAGTCTCGTTGGGGCAGATCACATCAGGCGTGATACCCAAGATCTCACCAATGGCCCAAGTCTCACCGCTGTCCCGGCTGTAGAATGTACTGACAACAGAGGGAGAATGTCTGGTCAGCGGTTCTTCATAGTGCTTCGGGACCATCCAAATCGGCACAAGAAGCGTACCGTCTCCCAGGGTGATGCCGTGGCCGGGACCAAGGGCAAAGGCGTTGTGGTATTCCGGCATAGCATAGGCGGTAATATCCACGGGCTCGCTCCATGTCATGCCATCATCGTCACTGTAGCGCCGCAACACTCGGCCGCCGTTAATGGTATAGTCCTCACAGTACAGGAAATGGATTCGCCCATTCTTATCCTGCATCATCACAGGGTTGTTAACGGTAGGGTGCTGCTGCGTGCCTGCCGCCAGAACGGCCTTGGGGCTGAATGTGACGCCGTGATCCGTGGACCGCTGCAGCAGAATATCCATCAGCGCCCAGTCATCAGCCTCCCGGCGGGCTTCGCAATATGCAAGCAATGTACCGCGATCCGTAACCAACATACCGGGAATACGGTGATAGCTATAGGTTTCATCAGGACTCCACAGATCTAATCTGCAGATAAAAGGGCGCTGTGCAGGCATTGTCTTACACATCGTTGTCACCTCAAATGTTTCATTACCGGGCAGCAGGATATTCATTGCACAAGAGTCTGTACGGCGGCTCATCCTCTTCGATGGTCGGGAAACGGCCCACAGGAGGATTGAACCGATTATCTGTATTATCATCATTGCACTGACTGACTTCACCCAGAAGCACAGGGCCGGTTCCCTCTTCCACTGCAAAGTCATGGTACAAATACTGCTGCACATGGATGCTCTCGCCTGGTGTCAGACGGATCTGTGTACCGGCAGGCACAGTATATGTACGGCCATCCGTATGGACAGTCACATCGGATTCGTAATCGATCTCCTCATTGGGCAGGCTGTTATATACCCGAATCAGAACATTGCCGCCACCCCGATTGATAATATCCTCTGTCTTATACCAGTGGAAATGATTGGGTGCGTACTGACCTTCTTTCAGATACAGCAGTTTTTCTGCATAGACCTTGGGATACTTGTCCGCTATCGCACGATTGCCATTGCGGATGGTGATCAGAGAGAATCCAAACTTATCAAAGTTTCCCATGCCGTAGTCGGTAATGTCCCAGCCCAGCATACAATCCCGAACCTCATCATATTCGTGACCGATGCTCTGCCACTGTGTAGGAGTAAAATGACAGAAAGGCGGCAGATAGCAATGATGCTTTTCGCACATTGCCTCCAGTTCTTTCAGTGCTTTATTGATCTCAGAACGCTTCATAGCTACCTCCTGGCACTTACAGTGCGGTGATGTAGGGAATGATTTCCTTTGCGATCAGATCCCTCTGCTCCTGAGTAGGCTCGCCAAAGGGCTAGCGGCATACACCAAAGGGAATGCCCAACTGATTCAGCACTTCCTTTTCAGCCTGTATAACACCGATCTGGCACAGAACGGTGATGATGCGGTTAGCTTCCTTCTGGAGCTTCTGAGCCTCTGCGATCTGCTGGTTCTTGAACAGCTCGTGGATCTTCACAAACTTGTCCGCCATGAAGTTATAGGTGCTGCCGATACCGCCGTCAGCACCCATGGAAACACCGGCCAGGAACATCTCATCATAGCCGTTGTAGATCAGCTTATCGGGATACTTTGCTCTGACCTGCTCCAGGGTAAAGAGGTCATTGGAGGTAAACTTGATGCCGATAAACTCCTCCCGATCCAGGAAAGCGCTGATCTCCTTGACCCCCATGGTAACGCCGGAGAATGCCGGGAAATGATACACGATCATCGGCATACCGCTCTTTTCCGCAAGACGGAAGTAGTAATTCTTGATCTCCTCAAAGGAGAACTTATAATAAAACGGTGCAACAGAGGAAATGGCATCATAGCCCAGTTCCTTTGCGTACAGGCCCAGCTCCAGAGCCTCATCTTCGCTGACAGAGCCAATGTGGGCAATGAGCTTCACATTGGGAGCAGCCTCCTTAACGATCTGTATGACCTGCTTTCTTTCTTCCCTGGTCAGCAGGAATGCCTCAGCGGTGCTGCCGCCCACATAGAAGCCGTCTACACCCAGCTTGATATTGTGACGGATGAGCTGCTCCAACGCAGACTTGTTGATCTTGTTGTCATTGTCAAAAGGAGTTAGCAGTGCAGTAAAAATTCCTTTCAGTTCCATAACAACCTCCTATATTGCTAATTTTGAATTTAGTATACTGTAAATTTTTCAACAAGAATAGCGATATATTGCTTGCTTTTTTACTTATATTGCTATATCATGGCAATGGTGATACAAATGAATGATAATATCTATATCCACCAAATCGGAATGGACCCATACTATAAGACCTGGCATGCCTCCGGACGCAGTATGATCATGTACATGCACACAGATGGAGGCAGCATCGTCAGTACTGAGCAGAACTACCCCATTAAAAAAGGTGGACTTTGTTTTATCGGCGGCAACCATTTCCATTACACGCTGCCGGACGAACCTGCCAGTTATGACCGCAGCAAAGTATTTCTGCCGACAGATGTGTTGGACAGATTGCTCTCCCTTTTCCCCGACGAGCTGCAGATGGCCGCTGTCTTTAGTCCCAATGCCCTTGTATATACCCAGTTGGGAACTGAAGATCAACAGTATGTGGAGCAGGTCCTGGATACCATCTGCCGCTATGCCGATGACGGTCATTATCTTGACCCCATCGTAAAAAGTGGATATATATCCCTGCTGGTCTGTCTGCACAAGAATCAGACAAAGGTCACCGCCGCAGCATCAGACATTATTCAGAAAGCAGTGGAATACATTAATCAGCACATTACAGAAAATATCTGCATAGACGCGATCTGCCGGGAGATCCATATCAGTAAATATCATTTCTGCAGAAAATTTAAAAAAGTTACCGGCTTTACCGTGATGGATTATGTTCTGAAGACCAGAATCGTGGCAGCAAAGAGTATGCTGACCGAAACAGATCTGCCAATCAGCGAGATCAGCAGTCACTGCGGCTTCAGCAGCACCTCCTATTTCTGCCGGATATTTAAGGAAAACACCAATATAACACCTTTACAATACCGTAAAGATCCAAGCAAAGAATAACGGCAGACACAAATGTGCCTGCCGTTATATTACGCTACAGTAACCGTCAGATCGTACTCACCTACAGCCAATTCGCCGAGGTCGGCGTTAGTGGTATCAAAAGGAACCTTCATGTGTAGTTTATAGGTTTTTTCCGAAATGCTTTCCCATTTCACTTCGATCCAGCCCTTTGCAGAAGGTACTTCATATCTATGAAGGAGAAACGGTCTGTAAATTACGGATGATCTGAAAACCTTTGAAGCCGGCTTTGCCGGCATTCTCTATGCGGCAGAAATGGGCACGGATATGGAACCACTCTATCCACAATAGATATTTTTGACCTCCGGCAAAGCCGGAGGTCTTCTATTTTACGAGGTGTCAAAGATTGATCAATTCCCCTTCTGCTCCGTTATACGGAAGCCGGAAATGATAATTCACTTTCTGATGATAATAACACTCCGGAGGGTTATCCCGCAGCAGAAGATTCCGGGCAATGCGAATATGCTCCACCGAGGTATCTGCATCGTCTGCTAATTGTTTAAGTGCCAATGTATTCCACAAAGACCAGAACAACACCTTCGCATCAATGGCATCGTAGAGTTCCTGGTGGGCGCCATTCAGGCCATGGTGTGCCATCTGAACAATATCACTCTTTAAGTATTCTGGCGTATAACGCTTACACAGCATTTCAGAAGGTGCCGCACAGATGTCGCCGAGCCACATGGTAGATTGTCCGCCGTATGTCATTTTGCAGACAAAAGAGGAATCGTTGAAATAATGTAATCTATCTGGGAACAGGTCATCCACCGTGTACAAGATCTCAAACCGGACACCACCCAAGGTAAAATCATCACCGGTCTGCAGCGTAACAAGATCAAAACCGCCTGCCCACTGTGCAGCCTGGGCCAGTCTGCCATTTGTGGTGTGATACTCCGGGTTTTTGGCATTGAAGGACACAGTGTCGGAGCAGGGGCAGTACGCATAGGTCTTGATGGTGACCTTGTCGCCAAACTCCTTGCAGAACCAGTAAAACACATTAAAGTGATCAGAGTGCTCATGGGTCATGTACCAGGCATTGATCACGATCTGACCGTCCGGACGCTTGTTCAGCTCCTGCAGCAAAGAATAGAGTCTTGCGTGGTCAAAGGTTCTGGGATACCCATTGATCACACGGACATGACCACCGTCAAAGATGACAAAGGAGCCATCCTCCAACGTAATGATATAGCACATACCAAAGCTGCCGCTCAGATAGTCCAGCATCATCTGGGTAACGGTCACATCCGTAACTTTCTCGTGGTCAGTCTGACCAGGAATGATGTCAAAAAAATTATTTTTGTCCAAGCTACCGCTGATGATCCGCACACGCTGCTCTGTCTGCGAAAAACTTACAGAAAGGAAGGAATCCCCCTTCGTCCATCTGGAAAACAGGTTATCGCAAATAGCATTTTCAAAGGTCTTTTTGTAACCTGTGCCCTGTAAAGTATCCAGATACTTATCATAGCAGTCCCTGTCTGCGGTATAAACAAATTCCACATTCTCAAAGCAGCAGTCGGTCATGCCCAGGTATTCGCCATCAAATTCGGGAACATCGGTGATCCATCCATCGTACGTCAAGATCTGGCAGAAATCTTCTGTCACATCCTCCGGCTTTAAGCTCAGCAGATACTCCGCTGCCATAACTACCGATGCTACACAGTGGCCGCAAACCAGGATCTTCTCGCCGCAACGCGCAACGCCATACTGATTCTTTTGTAACCGGCTTAAAAATGACTGTGTTTCTTTACGGTCTGTAAAGCCGACCAGCACTTCCATGTTGCTGATCTGGGTATCGTCTACCACGATCCCATCTCCGACCCATTGGGCGATCTTTTGGGCAACATCACGCTCCGGATCTACACCGCTGTGGGCGTAGCCCTGCTTATCTGTGCAATCTACTTTGGCAGATACCACCACATTTATCTGTTCCATACTCTGCCTCAACCCTTTCTGAAGTCATCACTTTTGGCAATGATCTTCTCAAGATATTTCTGAATATTATTCGCCATAGCGAAATAACCCAGATCATTGGGGTGGATACCATCCAGGATGCATTCGTCCCAGCCGTATTCTTTCAGATATTCCGTGCCATCGATGAAATACACAT
>JAGBEM010000173.1 GCA_017936985.1 Oscillospiraceae bacterium | reverse complement strand
GATATCGGGGTTGTTCTTTACAGTCTTCTCGTAGATGCCGAACTCGTGCTCAGCAGCCAGCTTGCCCTCTTCCAGAACCTTGAACTTAGAGCCGGGAACCTTACAAATGGGGCAGACAAAGCCTTCGGGCATGACTTCTGCTTCGTGAACATAACCGCAAACGGGGCAAACAAACTTCTTCATAATATATTCCTCCAAAAATTGATTATATTTTAGTTTTCTTCTTCAAATTGGTCAGGGCCGACGCCGCACAGGGGGCACTCGTAATCTTCCGGGAGCTCTTCGCCCTCGTAGACGTAACCGCAAACACTGCATACAAACTTTTTCATATTGCTTCCTCCAAATTTTGAATTTTACATTCGCTGCACAGTCCCGTAAAAGTCAGCTGGCAGCTTTGCACATTGGCACCGCTAAGATCAGCGGCGGCTTGGGTAAGCGCTGTGGGTAATTCCATTTGCATCAGATCCTGCACGCAGCCGCATCCGTTGCAGATGAAGTGAACATGGGGGTCAGTATTCCCATCAAACCGCTCCACACCTTTTACGGTACCCAGGCTGACGATCAGCCCCTGGTCCTTAAACAATGCGAGGTTGCGGTACACGGTACCCAGCGACAGGTCGGAGATATCCGGCTTTAACCGGGCATAGACCCAATCGGCAGAAGGGTGTACCGTGGTTTCCTTGACGCAGTTTAAAATCGCGTCACGCTTGCGAAAGTGCTTAGCTTTCGTTTCCATGTCGGCCCTCCTGTCAGTAGTTAAATAAGAATTGTTCTTATTTATGGACTGAGTATAACACAGGATTATTTATTTGTCAATAGGAATTATTCGCATATACAAAAATTTTTTCAAATTAGGTTTTAGCGAGCTGTTAAATAGAGGCGTCATTGCGAACCAGCCCGCAGGCTGGTGTGGCAATCCCCTAACTCTTCAGAGTGCTTTTCGTTACATTTTCACTCTAATTGGGAGATTCCCACGCCAGTGTGCGCACTGGCTCGGAATGACAGGTGGTCTATTGCATTTACGATTAACAGCTCCTCGAACCAAAATTTACCCATTCTTTTCTGAATTTATGAAAAATTAAAAAATAGGGGCAGACAAGCGCTTAAAAATGTGCTATACTATAAAAAGGTATATCCCTTTTACTTTTCCCATAAAGGAGGTCATTCCTTTGAAATATTGGCGCGGATATTTAACTGCGGCGATCCTTGCCGCCATTACCTGGGCTCTGGGTGAGTTTTGCCGGACCCACAGTGTTCTGGTGGACATGATCTATCCCTATTTTACCCGTTTGATCCAAACGACCCTTGCCGACTGGAGCAGCAGCGTCAGCTTCTGCCTGTGGCAGGTGCTGGCGATCCTGCTGGTGATCATCGCAATTGCATCCATCGTGCTGATGATCATCTTTAAATGGAACTTTTTCCAATGGCTGGGTTGGGTTCTGGCCGGCGGCACATTGCTCTTTACCCTGCACACCGGTATGTACGGTCTTAACAACTATGCCGGCCCTCTGGCAGACGACATCCGCCTGAGCGTTGCAGACGAGACTTACACCGTCACTGAGCTTTCCAATGCCACGGAATACTTCCGGGATATGGCAAATCAGCTGGCGCTGCAAATCCCCCGGACAGAGGACGGCAAGCCCGATTACCCCACCTTCCAGGAAATGGCAGAATCCGCCGGAGAAGGCTACAAAACACTGACCTACGATTATTCCTTCTCGGTCTTTGCCGGTTCTACCGTGCCTGTGAAAGAGCTTGGCTGGGCAGACCTGTACACTTCCATGGGTATTGCCGGCGTGACTATGCCCTTGACCGGCGAAGCCGCCGTTAATCCTAATATTCCCGTTGTCAGCCTCCCCTTTACCATGTGCCACGAAATGGCCCACCGGATGTGCATCAGCCTGGAGCGGGATGCCAATTTGGCGGCATTTTTGGCCTGCCGGGTCCACAATGACCCTGTTTTCCAGTATTCCGGCTATTTTATGGCTTTCCGCTACTGCTACAACGCTTTGATTAGCGTGAAAACTTCTGCTGCAGACAATGCAGCCAGCAATATCTACAGCGGCATCAACGAGTCTCTTCTGGCTGATCTGCAGGATTACAAGGCATTCTACGCAGCCAATATGGACGATAATGCCTCGAATCTTGCTAATTCCGTAAACGATACCTATATCAAAGTCAGCGGCGACGAAAGCGGCACCGCTTCCTACAGTGAGGTCTGCGACCTGCTGGTCAGCTGGCATCTGCAGGAGATCTACCTGCCGGAGCATCAGGACGAAGTGCAGCAGTTTGACCCTCTGGATAAAAACCAGGTGGATTTAGGTAACTGATATGGAAAAAATGCGTGAAACCCTGTGCCTGGGACTGCCGGAGCTGGGACTTCCCCTGGAAGAAAGCCAGATCCAGACCCTTTGCGCTTTCGGTCAGGCAGTGATCAAGCAAAACGAGGTCATGAATCTGACCGCCATCACAGAACCGGAACTGGTGGCAAAGCTGCATCTGCTGGATAGCTTGAGCGTCCTCACCGCGGAAGATTTAAGCGGTAAAACCCTTATCGACGTGGGCTGCGGCGCCGGTTTTCCCGGCGTTCCTATCGCCATCGCTAGCAAAAACACCCATGTGACCCTGCTGGACAGCCTTGGTAAGCGGGTCAAGTGGCTGGAAGAGATCTTACCCACCCTGGGAATCAATGCCACCTGCGTCACCGCCAGAGCCGAGGAAGCTGCCCCCAGGTACCGGGAGCAGTTCGATTACGCCACATCCCGGGCAGTAGCCCGGCTGAATATCCTGCTGGAGCTCACCGCACCCTTTGTAAAAGTAGGCGGCGCAGTGCTGGCTATGAAAGGCTCCGCCGCCAGAGAAGAACTGGACGAGGCGAAAAATGCCGTAAAAAAACTGGGTCTGAAGGTAGAAAAAATTCTGGATTTCTCCATAGACGGCGCACAGCATTCTGTGATCGTCCTGCGAAAAGTCTCTCCCACGCCTTCCCAGTATCCTCGGCGCTACGCCAAAATCAAACAAACTCCGCTGTGATCAACACCGCACCCAAATGGGTGCGGTGTTATTCTTATTTTATATTGTATATCGTCAAAAAAACCTTGTTTTTTACATACAAATGTGATAAAATTTAGGGTGAGAAAATATTCGCATTTTTGCCGGTTTTTGTCTGCTATACCGGAAAAATACGCAACGAAAGGAGCCTATTATGTCCGCTGCTTCCTATGCCTGGGCAAAGGTCATCAACTACCTTGAGGAGCATCTGACCTCTACGGTGGTTTCGTCCTGTTTTGAAGATACCGAGGTCATCGAAATGACCGAAGAACAGCTGGTTCTGTACACACCAAACGAGTTTCATGTAAGCATGATCCAGCGCCGCTACGCCGCCTATGTGGAAGACGCTCTGAAAGAGCTGTTCAATTCCGATGCCAAAGTGGTGGTTCTGGGTGAAAAAGAACTGGAGGACTATCAAAACAAGGACAAAGTTCCCACCTCCATCGACTTCAACCCCCAATTTTCCTTTGATAATTTCATCGTAGGCAGCTCCAACCGGATCGCCCACGGTGCGGCACTGGCAGTTACCAACCATCCCGGCGAGGCGTACAACCCCCTGTTTATCTATGGCCCTCCCGGCGTGGGTAAGACCCACCTACTGTACGCCATCGCCAACGGCCTGCGCCAGCGCAAGCCCGACGCCAATGTGGTCTACATCAAGGGCGATCAGTTCACCAACGAGCTGATCACTGCTATCCAGACCGGTAAAAATATTGAGTTCCGGAGTAAATACCGGGAAGCCGACTTGTTCCTGGTGGACGATATTCAGTTCATCGCCGGCAAGGAAGCTACCCAGGAGGAATTTTTCCATACATTTAACAAGCTCTACGAGGACCGCAAGCAGATCGTGCTGACCTCCGACCGGAAGCCAGACGATATGCTGACGCTGGAGGATCGGCTGAAGAGCCGTTTCCTGTGGGGTCTGACGGTGGACATTCAGCCCCCGGATTACGAGACCCGTATGGCCATCATCCGCAAGCGGGCCAAGAGTCTGGATCTGAATCTGGATGACGATGTGTGCAACTATATTGCCATCAATATCACCAATAACATCCGTCAGCTGGAAGGAACTGTAAAAAAGATCCTGGCCTATCAGGAGCTGAACAATATGCCCTTGGATCTTGCCAATATTTCCAGAGCCATCGACGATATGTTCAAGGTAGAAGGCAACGCCCTGCCCACCCCCAGCCTGATCATCAGCCAGGTCTGTAAGTTCTACTCTGTAGACGAGATCGCTCTGCGGGGCTCCAATAAATCGAAAGGAATTGCAGAAGCCCGACAGGTGGCTATGTATCTGGTCCGGAAGCTGACAAATCTGAGCCTGCCGGACATCGGTCAGGAATTTGCCCGTGACCATTCCACCGTGCACTACGCCATTACCAAGGTGGAAAGCGAGCTGAAAAAGAGCAATGTGACCTTGCAGAACAACATCCGGGACATCACGGCAAATATCAACAGCTTGCTCTAAATTATCCACAGCCTCCTGTGGAATGTGGAAGGATAACCTGTGGATAAAAGGCAGCAAAAAGTTATCCAAAACAGCCTGTGGAAAAGTTATTAATTTTCCAAACTTGCCTGTGGATAAAAAGTCGTTGCGGCTCTAAGGCAAAACCCACTTATCCACATAAATTTCTCCTACTGTTACGGTTACTGCCTTAATGATCTATAAATATATATATCTATATTATTTTGACAGAAAGGAAAATGTATATGCGTTTTACCTGTGAAAAAAGTATGCTGGTCCAGGGCTTAAATATCGCCAGCCGGACGGTTGCCCAGAAGAGCAGCCTTTCCATCCTGGAAGGTATCCTGTGCAAAGCGGAAAATGATCTGAATCTGACCGGCTATAATATGGAAACTGCCATTTCCTACTGCATCGAAGCGGAGATCACCGAAACCGGTACCTGCATCCTGCCGGCAAGACTCTTTGGCGATATCATCCGCCGTCTGCCGGAAGGCCCTGTCACTGTTGTGGTGGACGAAAGCTATAAAGTCTCCATCCGCAGCGGCTACGCTTCCTTTACTATCAGCGCTGAAAGCGCGGAGGATTACCCGGAGTTGCCTGAGGTAGATAACGGCCGGGCTGTCCATATTCCCCAAACGGCTCTGAAGGATATGATTTCCGGCACGATTTTTGCCGTTTCTGAAAACCAGGGCCGCCCCATCCACACCGGCGTCAAGTTCGAGGTGGAGGACGAAACCGTTTCCGCTATCGCAGTGGACGGCTTCCGCCTTGCCCGGCGCACCTGGCATGCAGAAAGCGCCATTGGAAGATCCATGAGCTTTGTTGTGCCTGCACAGGCACTAAAGGAAGTGGAAAAGATCCTCACCGATTC
>JAGBEM010000013.1 GCA_017936985.1 Oscillospiraceae bacterium | reverse complement strand
GGGTAAAGAATCCACCCACTGGGAGATTCCCGCTTTACTCAAACAGTCGTGAGCACGGGCAAAATCGATATCCTCGCAGGTTTGGGCCACTGTTTCCGCAATGGTCAGATCCAGCAAGGAATAGTCCTGGAACACTGCCGAAAACTGCCGGTAATAGGAACGGCGGTCAAACTCCCGGATGTCGGTGCCATTGAGCAGGACGCGGCCTTCTGTGGGATCATAGAAGCCGCACAAGAGCTTAATAAGCGTCGTTTTGCCGGCGCCGTTTAAACCGACAATGGACAGCTTTTCGCCGTCTCGGATCGTTAGATTGAAGTTCTTAATAATATCAGTCTCGCTGCCCGGATAACGGAAGGACACATTCTCAAGGGACAGTTCCCACTTCCCTTCATCCGGAACCGACTTGCCGGACTCAAATTGGAATTGTTCTTCCTTGTTTAGATATTCCTGGATACTGGATATTTGCAGAGACCGATGATGATAAATGGAGAAATGCATGAGAAGTCCGTTAATCCAGTCCGAAAAACCGCTGATTGCAGAAAAGTATAGCAGGAAATCAGCCGTTGACATTCCTTCTTCTACACACATACGGATCAGCACAACATAAGCGATACCGTTTCTAGCAAAATCGCAGACAATTTGAAACACATTGGACCAGATATCGTGCCGTTCTTTCTTGGACAGAAAGGCTTTCAGCAGGTTTCGTGAATCGTTGTAAATATCCTGGAGCCAGTTCTGAAGGCCAAAAATACGGATATCTTTCGCAATCGCAAAATCCTCGCTCTTTCTGACAATGTAGTTCATCCGGGTGTAGCAAGCGGCCCGCTCTTCCCTGTGCTGGTAATCCCATTTGTTTAAGTGCCGGTTAAAATAGAAACCAACCACAGCTGCCACAACGATAATGACCGGAATCCACCATTCCAGTTGCACCAAGAAAATGCAATAGATGACAATGGAAGCCAGACTAACTACCGTTTCTCTTACATTGTTCCAGATAAGATCGAATGCACTTTTCGTAGCAGAAATGGCATTCTCCAATAGCTTGATTGTTTTGGGGTCCTGGGTTTCCGGGTACGAGATCGTGCAGGCTTTCTGATTGATGGCATCTACTATTTTCAGATTGACCAGGCTCTCTTCCGTGTAGGTTTCCCTTTTTGAAAAGCTGCAGACCCATGCTATGACAAGAAGCGACACCGTAAAACCCAAAATCGTACCAATCAAGTTGGGCAGCGGAACACTATTTTCCAACTGTCCAACAATCGTTGGTGCGATAAAAAGCTCCAGCAACCTTCTGAGAATATGCATACTGACATAAGTAAGGCTCAACGGGAACACCGCCTTGCCGTACTTCCAGGTACTGCGAAACAGAAAACCGGTCGTCTGCCACATATTGTATTTTGGTTTCTCTTTCATTTTCCCACCTCCTTCCCAATTATAGCAAAGGCAAAAGAACCATTCGCATTTTTGACGCGAATGGTTCAAATTTCAGCACGAGTTGCATCACAGCGGCAGCATGACTTCTGTGGCAAAGGCCCCTTCCTCGTTCTGCCGGTTCACATAGCCGTCATATTTCTCCGCCAGACGGTCGATCCGCATGAGGCCAAAGCCGTGGGTATGGTCATCCTTGGTAGAAAGATAGGTCCTGCCCACCTTTTTGACTTCGCCTCCCACAGAGTTGGTCACGCAGATATAGAGCTGCTGCTTCAAGATGCCGATATACACCCGGATGAACCGCTCCTCGGTTTCACTTTGCCGCAGGCAGGCTTCCAGGGCATTGTCCAGCAGATTTCCAATAATGGCGCACAGATCGATCTCAGAGACCCGCAGTTCAGCAGGAACAGTCGCCTTGGCGTGGACGGCGATGTTCTTGGATTTGATCAGCGACAGCTTACTGTTCAGAATCGCATCCACCATCACATTGCCGGTTTTCAGCACGGTATCCACGGTGGTCAAATCGTCATTGAGCATCCAGAGGTACTTCCGCAGTTCCTCCGGGTTGTCGGTCATGGCGAGCATGGCCTGGATATGGTTGTGATAGTCATGCCGCCAACCACGCATCTTCCGGTAGATGTTGTCTACCTCATCGCAATGCTTGGTGATCAGGTCATTCTGATAGGCGGCGATCCGGCGGTCAATGGCCTTACCAAAGAGCATATCAAACAGTTTCATCTTTCTCACCTGTGTAATAGGAAATGAATACCTTGTGTACCAGCGGAGCGGCACCTCTGGACAGGGGCAGCACCCTGCCGCTGTCCAAAATAATCTCCGTCTTTGAAAGGCGGGCAATGTGCTTCAGGCCAGCAAGGTAGGAACGGTGGCAGCGGACGAATCCATCACCCAGCAGCTTTTCGATTTCGGAGATCGGCATTTTTACCTGAATTGTATCTGTTCCGGTAACGATGGCAGCCGTGTGAGAGAAGGCCTCCACATACTGCACCTGCCCCACCGGCAGTCGAAGCATCTCTCCACCCATCGGTAGCAGAATCACCCGCTCGGTTTTCCGCATGGCGGCAACTGCCCGGTCCAAAACCGCAAAGAGCTTGTCCTGCTTCACCGGTTTCATCAAGTAGTGCAGGGCCGACACCTCGTAACCATCCGATATGTAATCCGCAAAACCGGTGATAAACACGATCTGCACGGCTTCATTGTCCTGCCGGATCTTCTTTGCAAGGGTAACTCCGTCCATCGCGCCCATTTCAATATCCAGGAGAAGAACATCCCAATCCTTATCTTCGGCATACCGGAACAGGAAGCACTCTGCAGAAGGGAACACTTCCGGCCGGATGCTGGCCTGCCGCTGATCCGCCCAGTTATCCAAAATACCTTTTACAAATTCTGCATCCGTTGTGCTGTCATCCACGATTGCAACCCGATAGGCCATGTGTTCACCTTCTTTCGCTATTTTGCTATATTATAGTTACTTTTCGTGCCAGATGCAAGATATGTTTCGCTCTCAAAATTCCCGGAGCGCATAAGGCACAATTCACCCCAGGATATCGCGGCTTCTTTCTGTGCCGCGGTAGTGACACGAGCGTAGGTGTCCAGGGTGAAGCCTGCGGAGAAATGACCCAGCATAATGTATATTTTCAGGAAAGAATTGGGAGAATAAGGGTATCACAGTGAAGGGAGTGGTGTGCTTGTTCAAGCACGAAAAACAGTTATTTCACCCAGTGGCAGTGGAACGGCCCAATCCTCAATATGCGGCACTGCTGCAGGAGCAGCTTGGTGGCGGTAACGGCGAGCTGAAAGCAGCCATGCAGTATATGTCCCAGAGCTTTCGTATCAAGGACCAGAAAATCAAGGATCTGTTTCTGGACATTGCGGCAGAGGAACTGGGGCACATGGAGATGGTGGCGCAAACCATCAATCTGCTGAATGGTCATGATGTAGATGCGGCGCAGGTTCCCAGCGGCGAGATCCAGAGCCATGTGATCCTGGGTCTGAATCCTGGACTCATCAACGCTTCCGGCTATTCCTGGACGGGCGATTATGTGACAGTGACCGGGGATCTGTGTGCCGATCTTTTGAGCAATATCGCATCGGAGCAGCGCGCGAAGGTGGTCTATGAATATCTGTACCGGCAGATCAATGATAAGAAGGTTCGGGAGACTATCGATTTCCTGTTGAACCGGGAGGAAGCTCACAACCAGATGTTCCGGGATGCCTTCAACGAGGTGCAGAACTCCGGCTCCAATCAGGATTTCGGCACCACGAAAGCGGCAAAGATGTATTTTTCTATGTCCAACCCAGGTCCCAATGCCTTTGCGGGCAACAACGTAACCCCACCCAAATTCTCAAACTAAGGAACCTCTGATTAAATTGACAAGAGCAGATGGCGAGAAATTTTGGCGCAAATTGAAGTTTGGAAAATGGAGGAATACTTTGTGTATTTCCCATTTTTTCAAACAGATAAGTTGGGGCAAAAGATCCGCCAGCTGCCGCAGTCGATTTATTCAGAGGTTCCCTAAAACACGAAGCCCGGAGTTTGAGCTCCGGGCTTTCTGGCAGGGAGGAGCCAAAATGCTGCTGATTCAACACGGAACGATCCATACCATGGAGTCGGATGATCCCATCCGGGCAGACTTGCTGATCCGGGATGGGAAAATCGCAAAAATTGCCCGAAAAATATCCCCCGAGGGGGATGTACAAATCCTAAACGCCGAAGGTCTGCATATATACCCCGGCTTCATCGATGCCCACAGTCATATCGGAATCGCGGAAGAACAGACAACACCGCAAACGGATCCCTCCAATGAAGGAACCAATCCGGTCACACCCTTCATCCGGGCCATTGACGGAATCAACCCAATGGACAGCGCCTTCCATAATGCCCTGGCGGCAGGGATCACCGGTGTGATGGTGGGACCCGGAAGCTCTAATCCCATTGGCGGACAGTTTGCGTTTATCAAAACCTATGGACGATGTGTGGATGATATGGTGGTACTGGCACCGGCGGCCATCAAGCTGGCATTCGGTGAAAATCCGATGTCCACCTACGGAACCAACGGCACCATGCCTGCCACCCGGATGGGAACCGCTTCTGTGATCCGGGAAGAACTGTTTCGGGCACAGCAATACTTGGAAAACGGTGACGCACAGAAGGATTACCGGTTGGAATG